>JBAVYO010000026.1:0-32082 GCA_049698855.1 Terriglobales bacterium | reverse complement strand
AGCCATTGATCAGCAGTCAGGGACTTCATGCTTCCTTTCAAGCTCGTTTATAGCGATGACTACTGTCTTCCGATCGGCACCCATGTTTTTCCCGCCGAAAAATACAAAAGCATACATGATCGTTTACTCGAGTGGGGAACGGCTACGGCTGAGGATTTTGTTTCGCCTCGTCCGGCCGACGACGAAGACATTTTGCTTGTGCACACTGCGCGATACGTCGAGAAGCTGAAGACAGGAACGCTCAGCGCGCGCGAAGAATTGCAGCTTGAGGTTCCTTACTCACCTGAGCTCGTGCGTGCGTTCTGGCTGGCGGCAGGGGGATCCATGCTGGCTGCGGACTATGCGCTCAATGACGGAATCGCCATCAGCATAGGCGGCGGATTCCACCACGCTTTTCCCGATCACGGAGAAGGATTCTGCGTGATCAACGATGTGGCAGTGGCCATTCGGCGTATGCAGCGCGATGAAAAAATTCGCACGGCCATGACTTTCGATTGCGATGTGCACCAGGGCAATGGCACGGCCGTGATTTTTGCGCCACCTCCGCTTGTGCCCGGCAATCCCGGCATGGGGAGGCGGAGAGAGAATGTGGATGTTTTCACGATTTCATTGCATCAGGAAAACAATTACCCGCCATTCAAGCCGCCTTCGTCGCTCGACATGAATCTGCCGGACGGAATGGGAGACGACGAATATCTGGCGTGCCTGGGCAGCGCGTTCAGCTTGGGAGTGAGCAAGTTCCGGCCGGAATTGCTCTGCTACGTTGCCGGCGCGGACCCTTATCGCGAAGATCAGCTTGGGGGATTGTCGCTGACAATCGAAGGATTGAAGAAAAGGGACGCGCTGGTATTCCAGCTCGCCAAGGCCGAGCACATTCCCGTGATGGTCACGCTGGCGGGCGGATACGCACAGAACATCGACGATACCGTCACCATCCACAGCAATACGGTTGTGGCGGCAGCGGAAGTATATGGAGCGAAGTAGGCGAATCGCGGGTTCGCGCAATCTGAAAATAAGGAAGCGAGCTAAACACGCGATCAGCGGCCCATTGCCTGGTGTATCAGACGCCAGTTATCGACTTCGCGCTCGGCTTCCGCAACTTCCTGTCCGCTCATGGATTTTCTCAGATCGCTCAAAAGCGATGAGCTGTCTTTGATGGAGTCCTGTGCCAGCATCAGCCACTTGCAGGCGGCAATGCGGTTGGTGGAGGATCCATTGCGTTTTGAAAGCAATAATCCGTATCTGTATTGCGCTTTGACCATGCCGCGATCAGCGGCCATTTGGTAGTAATGCTCCGCGATGTCAGGATCCGCAGGCGCACCTTTTCCCTCTTCATACATGATGGCGAGATCATATTGCGCTTCGATCTGGCCCTTGTCCGCGGCGGCGGTGAGCAAACGGCGAGCTTCGTCGTAGTCAACCGGAACGCCGCGGCCAAGCGCATAACTCACACCAAGTCCGAGTTCGCCATCGGGATCGCCTTGGTCGGCAGCTTTCCGGTACCACATCACTGCCTGGTCGTAATCTACTTTTCCGGTCAGGCCTTTGGTCAAAACAGTGCCCAGGGCTGCCTGCGCAACCGGGTTGCCGAGATCGGCGGCCTTCTCGTAGTAGGCAACCGCCTTGGCGATGTCGGCGGGCATACTCGAATCGGGCGGTTGTAGAGAAATCTCAGCCAAATCTAAAATCGCGGGCACTAGATTTTGATCGGCGGCGGCCCGCAGCCAACGTGCGGCTGCACGGTAATCCTGCGGAACACCTTCGCCGCGCTCATACACCAACGCGAGATTATATTGAGCAGAGGCATCGCCGCCATCGGCGGCACGACGAAACCAAGTGACGGCTTGGGTAATATCTCTTTTAACGCCCTTCCCGTTTGCATACATCAGGCCGATGCTGGTTGCGGCATCGAGGGAGCCACGGGCCGCGGCTTTCCGGTACCAACTCAGCGCGTCGGCGGGCGAGGGCTGATCGATACCAACGCCAGTTTCGGCAAATATGCCGAGCGATTCCTCGGCCGCCATGGAGCCGCGATCGGCGGCGTTGCGGAGCAGGTGGAGAGCTTGGGCGTCATCTTGCTTGAGGAGGACGCCGGCGTGATACGCGAGCGCGAGCATGGTTTGCGCGTCCGGGTCGCCAGTGTCGGCTTTGTCTTCGATCTCCTGCAGGTCCCCGACGTTCAGAATTTTGGCCTTGGCCATGAGGGCATAGGCACCGGGTGCTGGAGTCACCCGATGCGCGGCAATCTCTGGCACAGCCTGCTTCGGTGACGTCGCGGTTGGCGATGGCTGCTCTCTCTTTATGGATGGTGGGTTTATGGATGGTGGAGGGGAAGAAGAGACTACCGGCTTTACTGCCGGTGGAGTGGAAGGCGCAATGGAGGCGCGCTCTGGCTTGGGAAAAGGAATCTCAATGACGACTTGCTTTTCCGAGGACTTTATCTCGAAGTTTGACGGCGCCTTCAGATCAACCACGATGCGCGCGACGGGCGGGTTGATGCTGAACTGCGACATCCTCAATCCCTTGACCGGACCCTGGTTGACGGGAAGGTGAGGGTTCGCGCCTTTGAGTTCGCATCCGGGGAAGTCGAAGACCAGGCGGTCGGGGTTCTCCACACGGTCCGCTGTCGGCACGACCGGAGCGCTAAGCGCGATCGTGATTGCCAGACCGTCTGGTCGGGGGCTAACGTCAACTTTCCTTATGTTTGCAACGGGCGCGGCGGAAACGAGGGCGGCAGTACGCGGAGCTTGCGTTTGGGCAGAAGTGGGCGCGCAACAGATACAAATCGAAACGCAGAGTAAACTCGCTGCGAAGCGCGCGATCACGGAACTCCTAAGATCCAAAGAATTATCAGCATTGTAACGCCAAGCGGAGGAACTGCAAGAGCCTTGTAATACTGGGGAACCTATCTGACTGATAAAATAAAAGCTTCTATCTATGTTTGGAACTCTGTTGGGAACTATGTTTGATAACTATGTTTGAGAATCTACAAGAAAAGCTGCAACGCGCGTTCAAAAGCCTGCGCGGACAAGCCGTTCTCACCGAAGAGAACATTGCCGAGGCGCTGAAACAGATTCGTCTGGCGCTGCTGGAAGCCGACGTTAACTTTAAAGTCGTCAAAGACCTCATCGACCGCATACAGGCAAAAGCGGTTGGACAACAGGTGATGACGGCGCTTTCGCCGGGCGAACAGGTAATCAAGATCGTCCGCGATGAATTGGTGGAAACGCTGGGCAAAGATACGGCCAAGCTGAAGTTCGCATCGCAGCCGCCAACTGTGGTGCTGATGGCGGGACTGCAAGGGTCGGGCAAAACGACGACCTCGGGCAAGCTCGCCAATTGGCTGAAGAATGGCGGACACCGTCCGCTGCTGGTTTCGGTTGACGTTTATCGGCCGGCGGCGCGTGAACAGCTCAAGGTGGTCGCGGCGGCGATCAAGGCCAATCTCTATGAGGGCGAAGTCGGCGAAGCCAACACCGCGACCGTCGAGCGGCTCGCCAAGGAAGCACGCAAGGAGGCGATCAACTCAGGCTGCGATGTGCTCATCGTCGATACCGCTGGACGCCTGCACATTGACGAGCAGTTGATGGAGGAGATGCAGTCGCTCAAGCGGCTGCTTAATCCGCAGGAGATTTTGTTTGTCGCCGACTCGATGACCGGCCAGGATGCGGTCAATTCGGCCGATGAGTTTCACAAAAAACTTACACTGACCGGCGTTGTACTAACAAAGATGGACGGCGATGCGCGCGGCGGCGCGGCAATCTCGATTCGCCAGGTTACAGGGCAGCCGATTAAGTTCATCGGCATCGGCGAGAAATACGATGCGCTGGAACCGTTTCATCCGGACCGCATTGTGTCGCGCATTCTTGGCATGGGCGACATTCTGTCGCTGATCGAAAAGGCCGAGTCGCAGATCGACAAGAAAAAGGCGCAGGAACTGGCCACGAAAGCGTTCTCGGGCGATGGGTTTTCGCTGGAGGATTTTCGCGAGCAACTGCGCTCGGTCAAGAAGATGGGATCGATGCAGAGCCTGATTGGGATGTTGCCGTCGATTGGCGCATTTCAGGGGTTGCAGAAAGCCGCGGATAAGGTCGACGAGAAGCAGATCAACCGGGTTGAAGCGATTATCAACTCGATGACCTCGTTCGAGCGCAACCATCACGAATCGATCAACGGCAGCCGGCGGAAACGCATTGCCCGCGGCTCGGGAACGACCGTGCAGGAAGTGAATAATCTTCTTCGGCAATACGCGCAGATGAAGAAAATGTTCAAGCAGATGGGTAAGCCGAGCTTCGCGCGGAGACTGGCGGGAATGAAATTTCCGGGGATGTAGTGCAGTGGCCAGTGATCAGTGGCCAGCGCTGGTCCGCGTCATGTTTGGCGTTTATCAACTTCTTCAAAACAGGCAGACTCTTAAAGGAGATTTCCGCCGTCATCGAAAAAGAATCGATTTCGGACAAACAGACCACTAGCCACTGACCACCGGCCACTGCTCCCATGAAATGGCGTTCACTCCAGGAATCGGGTTCTTATAGCGACTTGCGGCCGCTGCGGGAAATTTTTGCGGAGCGCAAGGAGACGATCGCCAAGTACGTTCCCGCGGATGTACAAGCTGTTCATCAACGGGCTATCGCGGCGTTGAAGGCGGAGGGATTTGCGGCACGAGCGCTCGGGGTGGGCGCACAGGCTCCGGCGTTTGAACTGTCGGATCATAATGGTAAGCGCGTTTCTTCCGCCGATCTGCTCGCAAGAGGCCGGCTTGTAGTCTGCTTCATTCGAGGACGCTGGTGTCCATTCTGCGTAGGTCAGATGGAAGCGATGAACTATATTTCCGCGCAGGTTGAGGCGGCTGGAGCTTCGCTGGTTGCGATTTCTCCGCAGACCGAGAAGCAGGCCTACTTCATGCACGATCAGCACAAGCTTGGCTTCCCCTTGCTGGTGGATACGCACAACGATGTCGCTCGTCAGTTTGGACTTGTCTATCGGGTTGCGGACGAGCAGCAGCAACTTTATCGAAGCACTTTTGTGAATCTGCCGTTCGTGAACGGCGATGGCAGTTGGGAACTACCGATTCCGGCGACGTATGTGATCGAGCGCGATGGGAGGATTCTATTCGCTTCCGCCAATGAGGACTACACGGAGCGGCCGGAACCGCTGGAAATTTTGAGCGTTGTCGAATCTCCGGCTTCAGATCGAAACGGGCTCTAACGGCGGTCTGTCAAGTCAAAAGTCAGAAGAAGTGTTTTTAGTAACTCTGTTCAATTTGACTTGATTGTTAAAAGCGGCGCTGGGAGAAGATCCAACGCCGCTTTGCCTTAAGCAATTGTCGCTACTGTCCTCGCGCCACGAATTTTATTTCAGCGAGGCCATGTCGATCACGAAGCGGTACTTCACGTCACTCTTCAGCAAACGCTCGTAGGCCTCGTTGATCTGCTGAATACGGATCATTTCGATATCGCAGGTGATGCCATGGTCGGCGCAGAAATCCAGCATCTCCTGGGTCTCGCGGATCCCGCCGATGCCCGATCCTGCGAGTGAGCGGCGCTTGGAAATGAGGTTGAACGCCCCGACCGTCGGCGGTTGCGGTGGCACGCCCACCAGGGTCATTACGCCATCCCGCTTCAGCAGTCCAAGATATGCATTCAGATCGTGGTCGGCCGAAACGGTATCGAGAATAAAGTCAAGACTCGCAGCATGCTTCGCCATCTCTGCCTCATTCCTGGAGATGACAACTTCATGCGCGCCCAGCCGCTTCGCGTCATTCGTTTTTCCGGGCGATGTGGTAAACAGCACCACATGCGCGCCGAATGCATTGGCAAACTTCACGCCCATATGCCCCAATCCGCCCAAGCCAACAATTCCAACCTTCTGTCCCTTGCCCACCTTCCAATGCCGCAGCGGAGAATAGGTCGTGATTCCGGCGCAAAGTAAAGGCGCAGTCGCCGCCAAGTTTGCTTTCTCCGACACCCGCAGCACATAATTTTCGTCCACCACAATACTGTCCGAATATCCTCCATACGTCACGCCGCCAAGATTCTTGTCGTCGCTGTTATAAGTAAACGTCGCGCCCGCGTCGCAATATTGTTCCAGACCCTCGCGGCAGTTTGGGCAAACGCGGTCGGAATCGACCATGCAGCCCACGGCGGCGATGTCTCCTACCTTGAATTTCTTGACCGCACTGCCGGTTTTCACCACACGGCCAACAATTTCGTGCCCTGGAACGCATGGAAAAACCGTAGGCATCATCGCGTCCCACTCGCCGCGAACCGTGTGCAGGTCGGAGTGGCAGACGCCGCAATATAAAATCTCGATTTGCACGTCGTGGGGCTGTGGGTCGCGGCGCTGAATGGAAAATGGCGCGAGAGGTGAAGTCGCGCTCTTGGCTGCAAAGGCTTTTGCGGTGAAAGATTTGGCAGATGAACTTTGTACGGGAGGAGTGAGAGTTGATGATTGGCTCATAAATGAACTTTGTTCCTTTCGTTTTCTACTCTAGATTGCGATTTGTGGTGGACGGATTCACAAAGTGCGGCGTGGATGAACTCTCTCGCATCAAACACGGGTGCTGCGATTCTCGGCGTCGCCCGTTGCGTAATCGGCTAAGCTCCGGCATAATAATGGTTTGTCTCAACCCTGCCGGACTCTTCCGGAATAAAGGAAACGAAGTCAGTGCTAATGATCCGTCTGGCGCGCTTTGGCGCGCGTAAACAACCGTATTATCGCGTAGTGGTGATTGAGAAGGAACGGGCGCGCAATGGGCGTCCGGTGGAAGTGGTTGGCACGTACAATCCGAGAACCAATCCGGCCACATTTGACCTTAAGCGGGAGCGCATCACGTACTGGGTATCGAAGGGTGCGAAGTGCTCCGAGCGAGTGGGCAAGCTGCTGGCAATGCCCGCGCCTGCTGTGGTTGCGCCGGTCGCGTAGGCAGTCTCACTAACCACTCAAGCAGATTCCTCGCTCCGCTCGGGCTCGGAATGACAACATTCCGAGGGCACGCCGGCGCGAATGAAATCTGGCGGCAAGGGAATCAAAGGCATTTTGGGAGCCCCACTAATGACGGAACAATCCGCCAATGCGCGCGCTTTGATTGAGCATATTGCCAAGGAACTGGTCGATACGAAGGATGCGGTTTTTATCGACGAGTACGAAGACGGCGATGAAACCGTGATCGAACTGGAAGTGGCGGAAGAAGACCTGGGCAAGGTAATTGGGCGGTCGGGCCGGATTGCACGGGCTTTGCGCACGGTCCTCAACGCGGCGGGCACGAAGAACGACAAGCGCTACGCGCTGGAGATTTTAGAATAGCGGCAACGGATACGAGCGGCGAATGGATTTCCCTGGCGCTGGTGATCAAAACGCAGGGCCGCCGGGGAGAAGTTGCCACTGAGTTGCACACAGACGTTCCGGATCGTTTTAAGCAAGGAATGCGGCTTTGGGCGCTGCTGAAGGGCGGCGAGCGGCGTGAAGTAACGGTCGAAGAATTGTGGCCGCACAAGAGTTTTCTGGTCCTCAAGTTTGAGGGCGTGGAAACGATTTCGGATGCGGAAGAGTTGAAAGGCGCGGAACTTCAAGTTCCACGCGGCGAACGAGCCGAACTGGAGCCGGGCTGGACGTACTTGAGCGACCTAATCGATTGCTCGGTGTTTGACGGGGAGCGCGAGATCGGCCGTGTTACCGACGTCGTTTTCGGAGCGGGAGAAGCGCCGCTGCTGGTAGTTCACAGCGAAAAGGACCATGGCGCGAAGCAGAGTCCAGCTGACCTGCCTTACGAGATTCCGTTCGCGGACGCGTATCTGGTAAGCGTGGATGTGCAGCATAAAGTAGTGCGCATGCGGTTGCCGGAAGGGTTGCTGGACGTGAATGGGCCGATTAGGAAAAGCGGGCTCTAGGCTTTCGCAATCGGCTGTTGAGTTGTTGGGTCATTGCGCGATTAAGTGGCTGCGAAAATGAAGATCGACATTCTCACGATCTTTCCCGATTTTTTTCGCGGGCCGCTGGATTACGGAATTGTTCGCAGGGCGCGCGAAAACGGACTGGTCGATATCAAGATTCACGATTTGCGGGACTTTACGAAAGACAAACACCGCACCGTGGATGACCGGCCGTTTGGCGGCGGCGAGGGCATGGTCCTGAAGCCGGAACCGATTTTTGAGTGTGTGGAGTCGCTGGGCGAAGTAGCATCGCGCGATGATCGGCTGGCTGGTGGCGCGAAGCAGACGGTGATCGTGCTTTCGGCGCAGGGCCATAAGCTGGATCAGGCGTTGGCTACTGAACTTTCGGCGCTGGAACGAATCGTGCTGATCTGCGGCCGGTACGAAGGCGTAGACGAGCGAATCAGCGAGCACTTGGCGGACAGGGAAATTTCGGTCGGTGATTATGTGTTGAGCGGCGGCGAAATGGGAGCGGCGGTGATTGTGGATACGGTCACGCGGCTGCTTCCCGGCGCAGTGGGCAACGAGGCTTCAACGCGGCAGGAATCGTTTACGGCGTCGGCCGTTGTACGTGATGCGAGCACAGAAGATGTTTGGGCGGACAGAAGTGTCCGCGCCACACATGAGGCTCCTAGTTCGACTTGCGCTTCTGGCGGATTGCTGGATTATCCGCATTACACGCGGCCGGCGGAGTTTCGCGGGATGGCCGTCCCGGAAGTGCTGATGAACGGAAATCATGAAGAGATTCGACGCTGGCGGCGGAAGACGGCACTGGCGAAAACGTTGCGCAACCGTCCGGACCTTTTGGAACGGGGGGCGTTGAGCGACGAGGATAAGGAATTGCTGGCCCGGATCAAGGGCGAGAGCTAGAACCAGGAAGGAATTATTATGCGTAATCAAATCATTGAAAAGCTGCTGGCGAAGACACGCCGCACAGACCTGCCGAAATTTGTCCCGGGCGACACGATTCGGGTACAGGTAAAAATCCGCGAAGGTGAAAAAGAGCGTCTGCAGGCGTTCGAGGGCGTGGTCATCGCGCGCAGCCGTGGAGCTCAGCCGAGTTTCACCGTGCGCAAGATCAGCTTCGGCCAGGGCGTGGAGCGAATCTTCCCGGTCGATTCGAAGGTGATCGACAAGATCGACGTACTGCGGTCGGGCAAAGTGCGCCGCGCGAAACTTTATTATTTGCGCGCGTTGAAGGGCAAAGCCGCGCGGTTGAAGGAAGTCGAACAGAGCTAATTTCTGGACGGAATTGGAAAACCCACTCATCGCAAAACCCGCGATGAGTGGGGCACGCGCTTTTTGAAGTCCGTTCAACTGAGCTGCGTTCGGTTCGATAGCGAGCACACCTAGAGCGAATCTCCTCTTGTTTTCCTTGCCCCGAGTCGGCGAAGATGCTGATCAGCATCTGTGCCCAGAACCAAATCACAATCTAACGGCGAGTCACGGGACGCAACCAAAACATCGATTTCCGCCTCTGCGGCGAAACTACGGCTTCTGAAGACGCTGCGCTGCACTCTGCGCTTCGAAAAGCTGGCTTGGGCAGACGGCGCAAAGCTGGTTGCAGGCGTGGATGAGGTAGGGCGGGGATCGCTGTTTGGGCCAGTTGTGGCTGCGGCTGTAATTCTCGATCCGACGTACCGCATTCGTGGCCTGCGCGATTCGAAGCTGCTGCCCGCCGAGCGCCGCGAAGAGTTAGCGGTTCGCATCCGCGAGCGTACTGTCGCTTGGGCTGTTGCGGCGGTTGATTCGGCGCGGATCGATCAGATCAATATTTACCATGCGTCGAAACTGGCGATGCTTCATGCCGTTCAGCAACTTTCATGTGCGCCCGATCATCTTCTGGTGGATGCGATGAAGCTCGATTGCGAACTGCCGCAGAAGGCAATCATCCACGGCGACGCGCTTTCCGCATCGATTGCGGCGGCGTCGATTATTGCCAAGGTCGAGCGCGACCGCATGATTTCCGCATGGGATCCGGTGTTCCCGGTCTATGGCCTAGCGTCCAACAAGGGATACAGCACCCCCAAACATCTGGCCGCTCTTCGCGAGCATGGACCTTCGCCGCTGCACCGACTGTCGTTCGCGCCGGTTTGGAGTGCGCCTGTGCCGCAGGAAGTGTTGAGCTTTATGCATGAGGGAGCAAATGACGTGCAAGAAGTTTCAGGCGACGAGGAAGACGAACAAGTCGTCACCATCTAGAATATTGCCGTTCCGAACTGGCGAAGGCCGGTGAGGGATCCGCTTTCGTCTCGGCTGCCAACCAGCAGATTCTTCCCTCCTTTTCGGAATGACAAGAGGTGAGAGTTACAGATCTCATTTCTATAGATTTCTCATACTCTCGTCCATGCGATTTCTGCCAAGCTTCCTCATAACAGTAGCCATCCTGCTATCATTCGGTCGTGTCTGCGCGCGGAAAATTCATCACATTTGAAGGTCTGGACGGGAGCGGCAAGAGTACGCAGATCGCAAACCTGGCGCGGACGTTGCGCGCGCGGGGCATCGCGGTCTCGGTAACACGCGAGCCCGGCGGGACGACAACTGGCGAGAAGATTCGCGAAGTGCTGCTGCATTCGACGACATCTGGGCTATCTCCGGTGACTGAAATGGCGCTGATGTTTGCGGCGCGGGCTCAACATATTCACGAAGTCATTCTTCCCGCGTTGGCGGAAGGGCGCGTGGTGGTTTGCGATCGCTTCACAGATTCGACGGAGGCGTATCAGGGCGGCGGCCGCAAGCTGGGGACAAAGGCGGTGCTCACGCTGCACGAAATTTTGTGCGGCGGTTTGCAGCCGGATTTGACCATCCTGCTCGACAACGAGGTTTCGTTCAGCATTGAGCGGGCCAGGAAGCGCAATCGGCGAAACAAAAGTGCGCATCCCGAGAAAGACGAGAACCGGTTTGAGCAGGAAAGCCGCGCGTTCTTCGGGCGGGTGCGCCATGCTTATCTCGCGATAGCGGCGCGCGAGCCGCAGCGGGTACACACAATCGATGCGCGCGGGACTCCGCGTGAAACGCATGCGGTGATCCTGGAGTTGGTGAGGAAAAAGTTGAAGTTTTAAGAGACAGCTCCGAGCCGCGAGCTTCGAGCTTGGACCTTAGACCTTTAGCCTTGCCCTGGTGTTTTGGATTGCTCGAAGCTTTTTTATGCCCTTTTCTGATTTTGTCGGTAATTCGGAAACTGTGCGTCGCCTGCGCGAAATGCTGGCGCGGGGACACTTTCCTCCCGCGGTGATTCTGGCGGGGGCGCGCGGATCGGGCAAATACACTCTTGCTCTCATGCTGGCTCGCGCCATGAACTGCCTGGAGCAGCCGGCGGCTCACGCAACGAAAGACGAAGGAGGCGTGGGCAGTTTCGCGTTTGACACCTCGGCAGAAGCTGGAGAGCCGCTGACAACTTCCCTGCCCGATTTTTGCGGTCACTGCTCGAATTGCACGCGGATCGCCTTGGCGGGCGATCTAGATGGGCGCTTTGCGGAGGCGGTTGAGGCGAGAGAGAACCTGCGTGAAACCGACAAGAAAGAAACGCGGATTTTCGTGCAGACGCATCCTGACATTCTTGTCATCCCGCCCGATCCGCCGCAGATGATGATCAAGGTGGATCAGGTGCGCCACGTCATCCAGAACATTTACTACCGTCCGGCGGAGGCGAAGGAGAAGGTCTACATCTTTACGAGTTCGGCGTTCATGAAAGAAGCCGCCAATTCCCTGCTCAAAGTGCTGGAGGAACCTCCTGAGTTCGCGACGATCTTTTTGCTGACGGAAAATCCGGGCGAATTCCTGCCCACGATCCGGTCACGCTCGATGACATTCACGCTGGGCGCGCTGGCCGTAACCGAACTTGAACAACGCCTTGCTGGACTGCGAAGCGACTGGAATCCGCAGCGGCGGGCGCTGGTCGCGCGGCTGAGCCAGGGAGCGATCGGACGGGCGCTGTCATTCGACATCGAGGGCTACCTCGCCGCCCGCGCGCAGGCGCTCGTTATGCTGAGATCTGCCGTAGGCGGAGGGGACCACAGCGAACTGTTCAAGACCACCGAGAGCTTCCGGGCGGGGGCGGACGGCCGCGAGAAAATTGAAAGCCTGCTGCGCACGCTGTATCTGCTGCTTGAAGACGTGATGTTCGTGCAGTCCGGGGCCGGGCAACTGGTGCGCAACATCGACATTCAGGGGGAACTCAAGAAGATGGCGGAATCGGCCGATTTTACCTGGGTACAGCGCGCGGCGGCGGGACTGGGAGAAGTGGAACGAGGCCTGCGGCGCAACCTGCTTCGGTCGTTGTCTTTGGACGCCTTTGCGACCGCGCTTGAGCCGGGGGCGTGAGCGGGGCGCAGGGATTACTTCCGTCTGATTACGAGTTACGTTCCCTGTGACGCAAGACATTGTCAGACGAACTCTCGTATGGTACCGTACCAGTAAGTTTTCCCTCAGAAACCACAATCACAGACTCAAGTGGTGTGGACAATTGTGCCGCCTCCGTGCGCCAGGTGGTGAGATATGAAAGAAACCCTAGACCCGGTATCCGCCGAACAAACCGACCAGGAAGGCTTTGCGAACCGCAAGCTGATCCGGCCATCGCTCACCCGTAACGACCGTGTTCACAGCAATCACGGCAACAACCACGTTTCGAACCATGGGCCGTCGGAACGCCGGGATCGGGACCGCTCCGCTGCTCCTGCGAAAAAAATAGCCCCTTCCGAGCAGACGAACGCGGAAAATTTCTACTATCAAAAACAGATGCAGACCAAAACGCCGATGGTCGTCGTGCTGCGCGACGGCGAGGAAGTTCATGGCTATATCGAGTGGTACGACAAGGCCTGCATCAAGCTGAACCGCACGGGCGCGCCAAACCTGATGATTTACAAACCTGCGATCAAGTACATGTTTAAAGAAGGGGAAGTGCGGCGGTAGGCTTTGGGCGCCGGGTTTTCGGCGCTCTGCTCTGAAGACTCACCTTCCTATCTCGGCTTTGTCCATCTGATCCAACCGAGTATTGAGCGCCGCCAAACCGTCATCCAACAATCCAGGGCCCGAAAGATCTATCTCCAGGAATTTCTTGAGCAGATCCGCTGGTGGCGCGTCGAATCCATTCTTTAGCAAAGCCAGGTAACGGGGCACGAACCAGTCTTTCCGCGTCGTGTAGAGATGGTAGTACTTCAGCGCGAGCAGTCCTCCATAAACGTAATTTACGTCGTAGAGCGGATCCTCATACATGAGCGAAACCATCGCCCAGCGATTGCGCAGTTCGGGAGTCGACGCTGGGAACTGCGAAAACTGACTGTCGATCTTCACGGTCAGGTTGTCGAGATCGTCGGCATTACGAATTGTGCCCGCGGCGACGCCGTCGTATATAGCCTGCTCCAGGAGTGCGTCCTGCGCCCCGTAGAACGCGTCAAGACCTTTTATGTCCATCCATTGTTCGCGATAGTAACGCTGTAACTCCGGCTGAGCGGCGTGGTCGGCGATGTAATCGGCGAGGACAAGTTCGTTGAACTCCGCGAAAGACTCGAAAAGAAAATGCGGACCGTGATCATACGACGGCGTGACGTGATTGTCATTCATCAGTTGGCGATGCGCCGCGTGGCCGCCTTCATGCGCGATCACGGATAAATCCTTGAAAGCTCCGTCATAGCGCCCGAAGAAGAGGATGCTGGTGCTGCCGGGTCCGCCAATGGAAAATCCGCCGCGGTAGCGGGATGGGGCGCCTCCGGGCAAAACATCGGCGCGGCCGTTGGCGGGATCGAGTAACGCATCGAAGGCCGCTTGATATTCGCTGCCTAATCCGGCAAACGCCTCGTGATATATGTTTCTTGCTTCGCTGAGAGTCGTGACGGGTGGGGTGAAGCCGGGTGCGGGAACCGACGTATCCCAGGCGTGAGCAGGCTGGTGAAAATCGCGTTCGAATGCGGCCGACTGGATCTTCTCGAAGCGCTTGACGATGTCTCCATGCTTGGCGATTAAGTCGAGAAGGCTGCGCGTTTCGTCCGGCGCCAAATACATGCTGAGATATTTCCGGGCAGGCGCATCGGCATAGTGGTGCGACTTGGCCAGCTTGTCTTGAGCTTGCACGGTGTGAATCAGCGTGAAAGCGAGGAGATCGCGCTGGCTGGCGAATCCGGCGCGGCGGCGTTTGAATCCTTCTTCGCGGACTTTGGCGTCTGGGTCGGCCGCGATGAGGCTGCGCTGGCGCGCTACGTCCAAAGCACCGGATTTTGTTTGCACGGTGCCGAAAGAAATGCCGGCCACAATCTGCTGGTAGAGGTCGTATTGCCAGTCGGCGATTTGAGGCTGGAGCTCGTCGAGGAAAGCTTGCTCAGGTCCGGGCAACACGTGAGGCGAATCGCGGCGCATGCCGGCAAGCGCGAACTTATAGGCAGCGAGCGCCGGTTCTTGGGTCAGGAATGCGTGCAGACGGTCTTCAGGAATTGCGAGGATTTCGGGAGCCAGGAATGCGGTCTTGGCGTCCACGTCGGATTCGAGTTTCTCGTCGGCTTCGCAGGCTGGGTCTTTGCGATTCCGCGAGCACACAAGGTGAAGATAGCCTTCGTGCTTGGCGGAGAGAATCTGGATTCCGTCGTAGGTTTGTAGAGCGCTTAGCAGCTGCTTTGCTGAGTTGATCTCTCCTTTGAATTCGCCAAGTTGCGCGAGCGCTTTGTCGAGATCGGCGCGGGCTGCGAGCTCCGCGGCAGGAGTTTTGAAGTAGTAGCGCGGGAGGTCGGCGGAGAGGGCAGGGGGAGGGGGCTGAGACTGCGACCACGCCACGGGAACACTCAGCGCCAACACGAATAGTAAGCTGCCGGATCGTACTCGCTGCTTCTTCATGAGTCACCGAATGATTAGACGGATCAATCCCATTTCCGACAGCACACTCCGCTTTTGCCATGATTTGCCTTAGGCATTAGGCTGACGGCGAGATGACCCAAGGCCGAAAGCCCGCTTCTCACAGCTTCGGCAGCACAATTCCCTTCTGCGCCTGATACTTCCCTTTGCGATCCTTGTAGCTGGTTTCGCAAACCTCATCTGACTGGAAGAACAGGATTTGGCAGAGGCCTTCGTTGGCGTAGATTTTTGCCGGAAGCGGCGTGGTGTTTGAAATTTCTAAAGTGACGAAGCCTTCCCACTCCGGCTCGAAGGGCGTGACGTTTACGATGATGCCGCAACGAGCATAAGTGGACTTCCCTACGCAGACGGTCAGCACGTCGCGCGGAATCTTGAAGTACTCGACCGAGCGCGCCAGGGCAAACGAATTCGGCGGGATGATGGCGACATCGGCGGTGATGGTCACAAACGAGCGCTCATCGAAATGCTTTGGATCGACGATGGTGCTATTGACGTTAGTGAAAATTTTGAACTCGTCGGAGACGCGCAGGTCGTATCCGTAGCTGGATACACCGTAGGAAATCACGCCTTGGCTCACCTGCTTTTCCGAGTAGGGGTTAATCATGTCGTGCTCTTGCGCCATGCGGCGGATCCAGCGGTCGCTCTTGATGCTCATGGAACTCCTTGGAATTTCGGGAAATTTGATTTCGTAATTTTGTAATCGGGTAATTTGGTAATTCAAGGTCCGCACAGCAAACAGATCGAGCGCGCACACGGCACGCGAGGTCGAAATTGCAAAAATTACCCAATTACCAAGTTACAAAATCGTATTGGCTGGTGCAGCCATATTACGAGAATGATCCCCCCGTTGACAATCCGCCGTATCTCCCTTAGCATCAATCACTTGAGGAATATCATCTTCGGGACGGGGGTCGCCCGTGATTAAGCTCGACATCATCAACGAAGTCGTGAACCGCACCGGCATCACGAAGACGAAGGCCGAACTGGCCGTGGAAACCGTGTTTGAGAGCATGAAGAAGGCGCTCACGGCCGGAGACCGCATTGAACTGCGCGGATTTGGCGTGTTCAACGTGCGTCCGCGCAAGACTGGCATCGGGCGCAACCCGCGCACCGGTGCGGAAGTGTCAATTCCGCCTGGCAAAGCCGTGCGCTTCAAGCCGGGCAAGGAGTTGCAGTCGATCGACTAGGGCTTCTTGCGGCTGGGAGTCTCGTTCGCTGCGGCAATTGCAGAGGTTAGAGGTGAGATTGCAGAGGTTGAAAACCTTGGAGCTCTTACCTTCTGCAATCTGACTTCTAACCTCTGACCTGTTTTCCGACCTTGCCTTTTTCATGTCTGAGCCGCTCATGTCTGAATCCACGCCATCTTTCCCCGTCTTGACACCCGCGGCATCCCATGAAGTGTGGGTGATCGACCGTCCGCGGACGAGATGGTGGCTCTACATTTTGTTTTTGCTGTTGACCATGTTCAGTACCACGGTTGTGGGCGCGCGGATGGAATTCAATTACCTTCACCGCCAACCTGCACTTTCTCTAAACGACGACTCGATCTCGCTTTTCCCTGTTATGTGGGCGCTCGAAAACCCCGCGAACTTGCTGGGAGGTCTGCCTTTCTCGCTGGCGCTGATGTTCATTCTTTTTTCACACGAGATGGGACACTACCTCTTCGCGCGTCATTATCGCGTCTATGCGACGCCGCCGTTTTTTGTGCCGTTTCCCAGCTTGATTGGAACGCTCGGAGCATTCATACGGATCAAGAGTCCAATTCCGTCGCGGGCCGCGCTTTTCGACATAGGGATTGCGGGACCGATTGCGGGCTTTATTCCGGCGTGTATTGCGCTGTTTGTGGGCTTGTCGCTCTCGCGGCCTATCTCAGGGACGGCTGCGGCTCAATTTCAACTTGGATTTCCGCTAGCCTTTCATCTTGCAGCATGGGTGCTTGGGATTGGTGCGCCTCTTTCAGCATTGTCGTTGCATCCGCTTGCGGCCGCCGCATGGGTGGGCCTGTTTGCCACCGCGCTCAACCTGCTGCCGGGCGGGCAATTGGATGGCGGACACATCCTTTATTCCGTTTCACCGCGCTGGCATCGTGCGATCACTCTTCTGACTGTGTTTTCGCTCATTCCGCTGGGGAAGTATCAATGGACCGGATGGTTCCTCTGGGCGGTTTTGTTGGCGCTGACTGGACGACATCCACGGGTTCCGCTGTATCCGAAGGTTGCAGATGGGCGGCGCATATTGGCATTTTGCGGTTTGCTGATGCTGGTTCTGAGCTTCACTCCCGCGCCATTCACGCATAGCTCCGGGCGGGATGTTTGGCCCGAACTACGCGATGATGCGCGGGATGCGCTGCACAGTATTGGAGATGGCGCGCGGCATTTGATGCACCGAAAACAATAGGTCGAATTCGTGGCAAAGCAACGAGCCGGGCTTCGCCCGCCGGACAACGAGTGCGTCCGTCCCTACGTGATTCTCTCGGGGTGGAAACTCATAGCCCAATCTTGTTTTTACATCAACCAAATTGCGTCTACGTCGACGATGATTTGCGTGCGCGGGATTTTTCGTGCAGCGGCCTCGGCTAGCATGGCGCGTAAGAGCGTATTCATCTTCTCACGGCTCGGCGATTTCAGGATGAAGTGATAGCGGTAGTCGCGCTTTAGTCGCGTGATTGGCGACGCTGCCGGGCCGAGCACACGAATGCCTTCGTGGCGCGTCTTTTCGAACCAGCGGCCAAGTTCCCCAGACCACGCCAGCGCTTCATCGAGCTTCTCGCTGCGCACGATGACGTTGGCGATTGCGCTGTAGGGCGGATAGTGCATCCAGCTGCGGAACTGCAGCTCCTTATCGTAGAAGGCGGCGAAGTCGTGGCGCGCGGCAAACTGCACTGCGTAGTGATCCTGAAAATACGTCTGCAGCACGACCTTGCCTGGCGAATTGCCGCGCCCAGCGCGTCCGGCGACCTGGGTGAGTAGCTGAAAAGTCCGCTCGGCGGCGCGAAAATCCGGCAGACCGAGCGCCGCGTCGGCAGCCACTACTCCGACCAGCGTGACCCCGTGCACGTCGTGACCCTTGGCGATCATCTGCGTGCCGACGAGCATGTCGAGTTCGCCTTCGTTTAGCGCGTTGAGCGCGCGTTCGAAATCTTCGCGGCCACGCACGGTATCGCGGTCAAGGCGTCCAATGCGCGCTTGCGGAAATATGCCGTGCAGCAACTCTTCCAGCTTCTCCGAACCCGTGCCGACGAAGTAGACATACTCGCTGCCACACTGCGCGCACTTGTTGGGAATCTGCGCGACGTGCCCGCAGTAGTGGCATTCCATTTTGTGCTCGCGCTTGTGATGGGTCATGGAAACCGCGCAGTTCTTGCACTGTAGCGCCTGCCCGCAGGCGCGGCAGAGCACGACGGGCGAGTATCCGCGGCGGTTGAGCAGCACCATGACCTGCTCCTTCTTTTCCAGCCGATCGCGAATTTCTTCCGCCAGTTTGCGCGAGATCACCTGCTCCTTGCCGGTTTCCTGAAATTCCTGGCGCATATCGATAATTTCGACTTCGGGCAGCGGACGATTCTCCACGCGCTCCGGGATCTCGATGAGTGCGTATTTGTTTTTCTTGGCGTTGTAGTAAGACTCGAGAGAGGGCGTGGCCGAACCGAGCACCACAACCGCATCCGCCATCTTCGCGCGCATCACGGCCACATCGCGCGCATGATAGCGTGGTGTTTCCTCCTGCTTGTATGAGGAATCCTGCTCTTCATCGACGATGAGCAGCGCAAGATCGCCGACTGGCGCGAATACGGCGGAGCGCGTGCCGACAACCACGCGAGCCTCTCCGCGCTTGATGCGATGCCACTGCTCGGCGCGTTCGTCGTCGGAAAGGCCGGAATGCAGAATGGCCACTTCATCTCCGAAGACCTGAATCAGATCGGCTGCCATGGCCGGAGTGAGGCCGATTTCAGGGACTAACAGGATGGAGGATCGTCCCTGTTCGAGCACTTCGCGCATGACCGCGAGATAGACGGCGGTTTTGCCGGATCCGGTAACGCCGTGCAGCAACATGCCGGTAAACTTGCGGGCGTTTACACCTCCCAGAATTGTCGCGCGCGCATTCTTCTGCGCCGGGCTGAACTCGAATTCAAACGGCGAACGGCGTGGCTTGATCTTCGGGGCCGTGCGGCCTTCGGGTTCATCGACTAGCTCAACCAATCCGCGGCGAACGAGTGTGGAAAGCGTAGTCCGAGGCACGTCAAGATCGCGCAGGGATTCGACCGATACGCGACCGCCAGCGCCGGCGATCGCATCAATCAGCCTGTGCTGGTTGGCGTTGAGCTTCTTCGCCTTCCCGGCGACTGCGGGGCTTGTGTGGGGACGGGAGTCCTCGCCCGTCCAAGCCGAGTCTAGCTCGGCGACTTCGCCAAGCAACACGGCCACCTTGACCGTTCGCGCCGCGTCTCTCGCCGCCGAAACATCTTCGCGCGCGATCCATTTCTTGCGAACCAGGCCAGCGAGTAATTGCCGCGGCACTCGCGTCGCGCTGCGCAGGCTCGCTTCGTTTACGCGCGCGCCGTCGCGGGCGGCAAGATAGTCGAGCACGCGGAACTCGACGACTTGCTCCTCATGCGTGCGCTGTGAGCGGCCGGGAGATCCCGCCGTCCCCGCCAGGTGCAAAGCCATTTGGCCGTGATCGGTGATGCGGTAGGCGATTGTCCGCTTGAACTCCGCCGAAAGCGGCAGCATGGTACGAAAGACTTCGCCGATTGGGGCGAGATAGTACCCGGCGATCCACTTGCCTAATTTCAGGAGTTGCTCATCGAGCACGGGCGAGAGGTCGAGCGCTTCGATGACGTTCTTTAACTTGACGGCTTTCGCGCCGGCCTGCGGTGTGCGGTCATGCAGCTCAACAACAATTCCCGGCATGCGTTGCTGGCGGAATGGCACGAGCACGCGGCCACCGACGACTGGCTCCATGCCCGGAGGGATGGCGTAGGTGAACGCCATGTCGAGCGGCACGGAGAGAGCGACGTCGGCAAAGAGGGGCATGGAAGAATAGCACCAGCGTGTCGCCGGCAAAAGAGAATCCTAACATCAGGGCTACAGGGCTTTGCTCGGCTGGACGGACGAATGCGTCCGTCCCTACGTGGTTTGTTTTGGCGCCTTCATCCCCAACTCTTTCATTACCATCTGCAGGTCTTTCCACGCCTCGCCCTTCTGGCGGGGGTCGCGCAGCAGAAATGCCGGATGGTATGTGACTGCCAGCTTGCATCCTTGCCAGTCAGGATTGTTGCTGCGAGCGTCGGGGCGAAATCCGGCGGGCTTGAAATCGTAAAAACGTCCGCGCAGCTGCGCCATCGAAGAGCTCATCGCCAGCATGGTTTTCGCGGCCGTTGCGCCCAGGGCCACGATCACTTTGGGCTTGATGACTGCGATCTGGCGCATCAAGAAAGGCGAGCAGGTTTCGCATTCTTCGCGCTCGGGCGTGCGGTTTCCGGGCGGACGGCACTTCACGATGTTCGCGATATACACCTGCTCGCGGGTGATGCCCATCGCCTTGATCATGTTGTTGAGCAACTGTCCGGCGCGGCCCACGAAGGGCTCGCCCTGCTCATCTTCATCGGCTCCCGGGCCTTCGCCGACAAACATCAGTTCAGTCGTCGGATCGCCAACGCCGAATACGATCTGCTTGCGCCCCTGCTTGTGAAGAGGACAGCGCTTACAGTCGCCAAGATCTTCGCGAATCAGTTTGAGCGCCTCCACTGGATCGTTCAGGCCGTGCTCGGGCTTGGCGGCAATTGCTTCGAATGCGTTGTCTTCGACGCGCACGGCGACCGCCGCGGCCTTGCGTGGACTCATCTCTTCTCTCGATTCTGGCCGGGGAACCGGCGATTCATATTGAACGGCCGCGATGCTGGCCAGCACTTCTTCACTCACAGACTCCGCTTCCGGCACTGGCTGCCGGTAGAAATCGTAAATGCCCATGTCGTTGTAGTAGCGAATGCGCGCGGCGAGAGCACGGCGAAGCTCGGGGTCTAATGTCAGAGACATCGCTGATAAGCATAACAAACCCGCTGAGTGCAGAGGGAGCGAGTGGGCGCTTTCATCTTGTGCATTCGGATTACATAGTGACGCATATGCTTCACGGGAACATGAGATCCCTCACTTCGTTCGGGATGTCAAGGAATAAAACGGCGGCCAGAAACTAACGAGCGGGGACGTGGCTGTGCTTGCGCAGCTTTACGACCTGGTCGAGAACGCGCTGCGCGACTTCCCACTTCGAGGTTTCGGGGACTTCGACGACTTCTTCATGAGAAATGATCGTGACTGCATTACGATCGGAATCGAAACCAACGCCTTCGCGGGAAACATCATTGACAACGATGGCATCGAGCGATTTCGAGGACAGCTTCTTGCGCGCGTTCTCAAGAACATTTTCGGTCTCGGCAGCAAAACCGATAACGATTTTCGGATGAATAATCTGCTGGTGATCGATTTGTGGATGATCGCCTTGCGGCCTTTTCTGTTTTGCGATGTCGGCAAGAATGTCGGCGGTCGGCTCGAGTTCCAGCGTCATCGGACCTTTACGCTTGATCTTCTGCGCAGCGGCTGTCTTGGGACGAAAATCGGCCACGGCTGCCGTTTTGATTACGATTGTGCTCTGCGGCAACAGTTTCAAAACCGCCGTGCGCATTTCGTCCGCGGTTTCGACCTGCGTTAACTCGGCGGCACCGGGAGGCGCGATTGAAACGGGGCCGCTCACCAGCAGCACACGTGCTCCTCGACGAAGCGCCGCTTCGGCAAGCGCATAGCCCATGCGTCCGCTGGAGCGGTTGGTCAGATAACGGACAGGATCGATCTTCTCGCGCGTCGGTCCGGCGGTAATGAGCACAGTTTCGCCGGCCAGATCCTGCGTTGCGCCAGCCGCTTCGAGCACGGCAGCAACGACGGTTTCGTTTTCAGCCAGTCGTCCTGCGCCGGTCATACCGCAGGCCAGGTATCCGCTGCCTGGTTCGACGATGCGAACGCCGCGCTTCCGCAGGATGTCAAGATTTGCCTGCGTCGCCGCGTGGTTCCACATGTTGACGTTCATTGCAGGAGCGACGACCACTGGCGCAGTCGTGGCGAGATAGAGAGTGGATAGAAAGTCGTTGGCAATGCCCTGCGCAAACTTGGCAAGAACGTCGGCGGTGGCGGGCGCGACCAGCAGAGCGTCGATGGTCTGCGCGATGGCAATGTGTTCGATCGCGGACTCGACGTTGGCTTGGGACTCGTCGCCACCGAACAGATCGGTGATGACTTTTTCTCCCGATAGAGCCGCGAAAGTGAGAGGACGGACGAACTCCTGCGCAGCGCGTGTCATGACGACCTGAACGCGAATGCCGCGGTCCTGCAGGAGGCGGACAATCTCCGCCGACTTATAGGCCGCGATCCCACCCGAGACGCCGAGCGCAATTTTCATGGCAAGAAGCGGCGCTTTTCAGATCAAACGCCGCTCATAGAATAGATGCCCCAGAAAAGCCGGGGATGCTGGCTTGCGCGCTTGTGGCGCAAGGCCGGTTGTCCGGTCACCGCGTTACCGGGCGTTATGCATCCGCAAACTTTGCTGCTTCGCCCGAACCTTCGGTTGCGAGTTTGGGCAATTCGGTAACTACCCATTTCACTTTCCCAGCCTTGATTTCATCTTGCGCGATGCGGCAAGGTTTGCGTGAAATGGTATCAATCGCGGGGGGCGCGCCGCCTTGCAGTTGCCGAGCCCGCCGCGCAGCTACAAGAATGTAGCGATAGTTGCTGTCAAATCCTTCAATCAACTTCATACACTCTCCTGGAACCTTAACCATATTCGAAACTGGGGGACCGTCAAGTTACGCCGGCACGTTGCCGAAAGAAGCCAGAATGGGCTGCACTCGCTCGCGCGCTTGTTCGAGACGGCAAGCCTTTGCAGTCTCCAAAACGTGAGCTTGTTCGGCCGTTGGCTTTGCCCCACTTCGCCAAATCCGCTCGGCTAGCACTATGGCCTTCAGTTCGTCGGCGGACTGTTCGAGCAGGTTGTTTACTAATATATAGTCGTATTTCGTGTAATTCTCAATCTCTCGCCGGGCCGTGTCCAACCGGCGGCGAATCACTTGTTCAGGATCGAGTCCCCGGTTCCGGAGGCGCCATTCCAGCTTGTCGCGGTCCGGAGGAAGAATGAAGATGCTCACCGCATCGGGGACTTTCTTTTTCACCTGAGCAGCTCCCTGAACGTCGATATCGAGCAGAAGGTCGCGGCCACGGCCTTCACTGTCTCGCAGAAAGTGGCGTGACGTGCCGTAGTAGTTGCCAAAGACGTTGGCATACTCGAGAAACTCATTGGCGGCGATCATCGCCTTGAATTCCGCCTCGGTCACGAAGAAATATTCCTTGCCATCCTTTTCGCTGCCGCGCGACGGACGAGTGGTATAGGAGACCGAAAAGTCGAGGCCATGCACCATTTTGAATAGTTCATTCACCAGGGTCGATTTACCGGACCCTGACGGCGCCGACACAATAAAGAGGATGCTCATTCGAGATTTTGCACCTGCTCGCGCGCTTTTTCGATCTCCGCCTTCATCAGCAAGCCCGCCTCCGTAATCTTCAGCGCCTCGCCTGCCAAGCCTGAAGTTTTTGACAATAGCGTATTTGCCTCGCGGTTCATTTCCTGCAAGAGGAAATCCATCTTCTTGCCAACCTCGCCACCCTGGTCCAGTAGAGCGAGAAAATGGTCCACGTGAGTGTCTAAACGGACCAATTCCTCCTGGATGTCGCTGCGGTCGACGAGCACGGCCGCTTCCTGGAGGATGCGATCCTTGTCGACCTGCGCGCCTAACATCTCGCGCATGCGGGACTGTAGTCGTTCCGAATACGCGCGCAGTATCGTGCTGCGGTGCACCTCAACACCGTGGGCCGCCGTCCGCAAATCTTTCATGCGATCGCGCAACTCGCGCTCGATGCCCCGGCCTTCCTCCTCGCGCATCTTATTGAGAGAGGCTAGCGCCTCTTCAACGCTCGCCATAACAGCGGATTGCAACTCCTCGCTCGAAGTCACGATTCCCGAATCCATGGCGCCCGGCATGCGCAGCACGACGTTCAGATCGGGCTCGCCGGGAATGCCAAAATCTCCCGCGGCGGCACGGAATGCCTGCACATAGCCGGAGACCAACTCGCGGTTCAGGCCAGCACCGTTTTTACCGGAGCTATCGACGCTTAAAGCTACTTCCAGGTGGCCGCGTGCCAGCTTTTCCTTCAGCAAGCGGCGGAGTTTCATTTCCAGAGCGTCGGCGTCGGAGGGCAGACGGAAATGAAGGTCAAGGAATCGATGATTCACGGATTTCAGAGACAGCACGAACGACAGTCCGGCGTTCACCTGGCCGCGAACCTGCGCAAATCCGGTCATGGAGCGTAGTGACATATTTGAAAACCAGTGGCCAGTGGCCCGTGGTCAGTGACTAGTAGCAGGGCCTCGGCAATTGGTTACTGTTCTCATCACAAAAAGTGCCACATGGAGAACTAACCACTAATCACCAGCCACTAACCACCGACTCTCTGCGTATCCGCTTCCGCGAACTGCAATTCGTACAACCTCCGGTACGTGCCCATTTTCTGAATCAGCTCTTCATGCGCGCCGATATCGCCGATGGTTCCGTTTTCCAGAACAACGATGCGATCGGCCCGGCGGATGGTCGAAAGCCTGTGGGCAATCACAAACACAGTACGCCCGTGCATCAGATTTTGCAGTGCCGCCTGTACCAATGACTCCGATTCGCTATCGAGCGCGGAAGTCGCTTCGTCGAGAATGAGAATCGGCGAATTTTTCAAGATCGCGCGTGCGATCGCGATGCGCTGGCGCTCTCCGCCCGAAAGCCGTACGCCACGCTCGCCAATCATCGTGTCGTAGCCTTCGGGGAGCGCACAAATAAATTCGTGCGCGTGCGCCGCGCGGGCCGCTTCTTCCACGTGTTTGAGCGCGACGTGAGGCTGACCGTAGGCAATATTGTTGCGCAGAGTATCGTTAAAAAGCACGGTCTCCTGAGTAACGATGCCAATCTGCGAACGCAATGACGCGAGCGTTACCTCACGAACGTTCTGTCCATCGATCAGAATCCGTCCGCTGCTCACGTCAAAGAAACGCGGAATCAGGTGGACAAGCGTGCTCTTGCCCGCGCCGCTCGAACCAACCACCGCCAGCACTTCGCCCGACTTCACTTCCAGATTAATATTATGCAACACGTCACGGGCATCGTCGTCGTTGTGATAGGAAAATGCAACGTCTTCGAAACGGATGCTGCCGTGAAACTTCGGCAGCCTCTTCGCCCCCGGTTTTTCCCGGACCTCGTCATCAATGTCCATGAAGCGGAAGATCTCCGAGGAAGCGCCGATGGCCTGCTGGAAATTATTATTGAAAAGCGCGAACTTGCGCACCGGCTCGTAGAGCTTGAAAACGGCAACGATGAAGGCGAGAAAGGTTCCGGCGGTAAAAACATGGTGGTTGATCTGATCGCGGCCCATAAGGAGCAAGATCGCAATCGCCGCGGCGCCAAGAATGTCCATCAATGGGGAACTGATTGCGAACGCCGCCACCGTGCGGAGATTGGCGCGAAGCAAGCGGCGCGCCGCCGCCCGAAAGCGTTCCATTTCCCAGGTTTCCATCCCAAATGCTTTGACAATGCGGTTGCCGGTGATGGTTTCGTGGAGAATATTCTGGATCTCGGCGAGCTTATCCTGACCGCCGCGAGTCGTAGCGCGTACCTTCCGGCCGATTTTCGCTGATGAAATAAGGATTCCTGGAACAAACAGCAGGAGAACCCATGCGCGCCAGCCACCAAGCAGGATGACAACCCCCACGGTGAAAATCAGCGTGAAGAATTGCTGAAGAAACTCAGCCAGAACCGTCGACATGGCAAACTGCACGCGCTCAACGTCATTAATAATGGTCGAGAGCAACGTGCCGGTTGTATGTTTCGAAAAGAAAGCCGCCGAACTACGCAGGAACGCGTTGTATAAATCGTCGCGAACGTCGGTGATCATGCCGTAGCCGGCGTAGTTCACCAGGTAGGTTCCAACGTAGTCGAAGACTCCCTTCAATACCGTAGCCGCCACCAGCGCAAACGCCACGGCGGTCCAGGGATTGTGGAAGTGCGAGGGGATGACCTGCTGCAGATTGAAAACGCGTTCCGTGCCGGGGATCTTGAACAGTTGAAGCGTTCGGCTTTCGGAGCCTGGGTTGAGCACGCTATCGAAAATGGGACCGATCAGAAGGACGCGGAATGCGTCCAGCAAACCCACCAACGCCATCAGGAGAACCGACGCCACGAAGGGCGCGGAATACGGCAGCACATAACGCAGCAAACGGGCCAACTGGCGGGGCTTCGCCGGGATAGCTGGAACCTTCGTCTCCGGCAGTGTAGTCGTTCCCATGCGTGTGATACCCAATTCTACAGGGAGAGCGGGTCTCGCGAGCCTATCTCGGGCTGTCCCGATGTACGACCTTCACGGTGTATCCGGCTTTCTTCAGCCGCTTTCCGACGTCTTCGGCGATCATCACGGAGCGATGCTGTCCGCCGGTGCAACCGAAGCTGATTGTCAGATAGCTCTTGCCTTCATGAACGTAGTGAGGCAGCAGGTAAACCAGAAGATCGGCAATGCGGTTGATGAATTCCTTAGTTTGCGGAAACGATCGTATGTATTTTGCAACCTGCGGATCGCGGCCGGTGAGCGGACGAAACGCAGGCACGAAATGCGGATTGGGCAAAAACCGGACGTCAAATACCAAGTCGGCGTCATCCGGGACGCCATGCTTGAAGCCGAAACTAACGCAAGAGACCAGAATCGGCCGCTCGTTACCGGATTTATGAGTAAACCGGTCCGTGAGGTGTGCCCGCAGTTCGTGCACATTGAATTTCGAAGTGTCGATGACCAGATCGGCGATCGAGCGAATGGCCCGCAAATGCTTGCGCTCGGCCCGCAGCGAAGCTCGTACGGTGATGGTCTTGCCCAGCGGGTGCGGGCGGCGCGTCTCACTAAAGCGACGAAGCAGAACCGGATCGCTCGCTTCCAGATAAATCACCTGCGTCGGAATGATGCGCTTCATGTCCTTCAGGATCGCCGGCAGTTTTTCGAGTTGCGATCCTTCGCGCACATCGACGACGAGCGCGGTCCGCGGAATTTCTCCCGATTGCAACGCCAGCTCGGCGAAACGCGGAATCAGTTCGACCGGCAAATTATCAACGCAGTAATAGCCGAGATCTTCAAAGGCCTTCAGGGCTGAGGCCTTGCCCGACCCGCTCATGCCAGTGATGACGACGAGCTCCGAGCCGTCGGGATGCTTAGGCTTGCGACGCTCGCCCTTGCGAGTGGTCTTGGCCGCGTGCTTGGCACTGTTCTTCCTGGCGCGAGAAGCCATGCCGCAAATCTTAGCATTTTGCGGCCAGCGGGGAAGTCTATAGCTCTGGTTCGCAGTCAGTTCCAGCAGCACTCATTACGAACAGACAAAAAGGGGTGATGCAAGCATCACCCCCTTTGAAACGATCCGGCCAAGGATGTCGCGCAGTTCGCTGTGGGCGAACTTTGCGCTTCAAACCCTATTTGCGAGCCGAATTCACAAGATCATGGATCACGTCTTGATCCGTGAGTTGCTCGTAGGCATGTTCGCCGTGGAGCGACTCATCGAGCCCAATTTCTTCGGAAGATTCGCTGACCTTCACCGTGGTAAACGCATCAATGATGCGCAGCATGGCATAGGTAAACACGAATGCCCAGACCGACGAGAACACGACTGCCGTGACCTGCTTCAGCAGGAACGTGGGATCGCCGTAGAGCAAGCCGTTGGCGCCATCGGGATTGAATGCCTTGTTGGCAAAAACGCCGAGCAGGACAATACCGAGGAAGCCGCCGACACCGTGAACTCCCCAAACGTCGAGGGCGTCATCCCAGCCCAGCTTGTTTTTCATTTCCACTGCGTAGTAGCAGACCACGCCGGCAACGATGCCGATGATGACAGCGGTCGTGGGAGAAACATAGCCAGCGGCCGGAGTAATCGTCGCGAGTCCGGCAACAGCGCCGGTCAGCAGGCCCAGGAACTTGGGCTTTTTCTCGTTGAACCAGGCAACCGCCAACCATGCAACGGCGGCGAAGGAAGCGGCAACGTCGGTATTCAGAAATGCCGTGGCCGTGACGGAATCCACGCGCATTTCGCTGCCGGCGTTGAATCCGTACCAGCCAAACCACAGCAGGCCGGTGCCCAGCGCGACCAGTGGGATGCTATGAGGGCCACGATCGGCAACACGGCGCTTGCCCACATAGATCACAGAAGCCAGGGCCGCGATGCCGGCGATGTTGTGCACCACAATGCCACCCGCGAAATCTTTCACTCCCCACTGCTGAAGGAAGCCGCCTCCCCAAATCATGTGAACGAACGGGAAGTAGACAAACGTCAGCCAGCCGGTCAGGAACAGCATGTAGGCCTTGAAGGTGACGCGGTTGGTGAAGGCCCCGGAAATCAGCGCCGGGGTGATGATGGCAAACATCATCTGGTAGGCGATAAAGACGAACGCGGGAATCGTGTCGTTGGGCGAGGGCGTACCGAGGCCGATGCCGCGCAGACAGGCGAGGTGGAAGTTGCCGATAACTCCGTGCCAATCGCCACTGAAACAGAGAGAGTAGCCATAGAGATACCAAATGACGGTGGTCCAGCCCATAGAGACGAAGCTCTGGATCATGATGGCAAGGACGTTCTTACGACCGACCAGGCCGCCATAGAAAAATGCCAGGCCTGGTGTCATCAGCATGACCAGGCTTGTGCACAAGATCATAAAACCGGTATTACCGGTATCGAGGTGAAGCATGCGATCCTCCGACCGAAATGTTGAGAAATAGCCCGCGGATAGCGAGCGGGGGGTCCGAACTAGGCACTATCGCGCAGGTGGAGGGCCCGCAGACCCAGATGCGCGAAAAACATCATTACAGTGAGAGGCTGGACTTATTATAGGAGAAACTCAGTGCGGTATGTCACAGGGCTGGGTGATGGCGCACCGCCGCGAGAGCCCTCCCATCCACCGCGAGAGGGGGTTACGGCGCCACCCCCAGCTGCCAGAACAGGAACGAATAGATATCTGTGTAGTCTTCGACCTGCTTGGTCACGGGTTTGCCTTGACCGTGGCCGGCCTTAGTGTCGATTCGCAGCAGAATTGGCCGGTCTTTGCTGGCGCCGTTCTTGGCTACCGCCTGCATGAGAGCGGTCATTTTCTTGGCGTGCATCGGATCGACGCGAGTATCGGTGTCGGCAGTCATAAAGAGGATGGCGGGATACTCTACACCGGGCTTGACGTGGTGGTAGGGCGAGTAGGCGTAAAGCCAGTCGAACTGCTTGGGATCGTCGGCGGAGCCATACTCGGGGACCCAGAGCTTGGCAATCTGAAAGTTCTGATAACGGAGCATGTCGAGCAGCGGCACAGCGCAGATGACGGCGCGGAACAACTCTGGGCGCTGCGTAATCATGGCTCCCATGAGCAGGCCTCCGTTCGATCCGCCGGAAATGGCAAGGCGGTCGCTGTCGGTATACTTCTTGGCAATCAGATATTCGGCAGCAGCGATGAAGTCGTCGAAGACGTTCTGCTTTTTCTCTAGCATGCCGGCGCGGTGCCAGTCTTCGCCGAATTCGGAGCCTCCGCGAAGGTTGGCAACCGCGTAAACCCCGCCGTGCTCCAACCAAAGGTAAACATCGCGCTTGAAAGTGGGACTATTGGAGACATTGAACCCGCCATATCCGGAGAGCAGGGTCGGATTCTTGCCGTTGAGCGCCAAGCCTTTCTTGCTCACGATGAACATGGGAATTCTGGTGCCATCCTTTGATCGGTACCACTCCTGACGAACATCATAGGCAGAAGGATCGATCGAGGGCGCATCAACGCTAGCCCAGAGCGTGCTCTTGCTCGAAGCGAAATCGTAGCGGTAGACCGTGGGCGGAACGGTGAAGGACTGAAAGGCGTAGAAAATCTCTGAGCGATCTTCGCGACCGCTGACACCGAAAACGTTGCCGATGGATGGCTGAGGGATTTCGGCGAGCTTCTTGCCATCGAGCGAGTAGAGCTTTAGCTCGGACGCGACGTTGTGCTCGTACTGGAGAAAGAGTTTCCCGCCGGTGACGCTGGCACCTTGCAGCACGGCATCGGTCTCAGGGATTAATTCCTTCCAGTTTTCGCGCTTCGGATTGTTGGCGTCGGCAACGAAGACACGATAGTGCGGAGCATCTTCGTTCGTAGTGATGTAGAGCTTGCCCTCAAAGATATCGGCACCGTAAAGAAAGTTCTTGCCGGTGGTGATCTCAACGGGTGGCTTCGCGGATTGGCAATCGACGAGATACATGTCGGCCTTGGTCCAACCTTCCTCGACATCAATCAGCAGCCATCGATCGTCGTGAGAAAGGGATATGTTGGGCCAATCTTCGGGCTTGCGGCCTGCGCCAAAAATGAGCGGGTCTTTTGCGGGGTCTGCGCCTAGAGCATGATAAAAGACGTGGCGGTGATAGACCTCCTCGCCTTCAGGAACGTCGCCCTTTCGGGGATAGCGAGTGTAGTAAAAGCCGGAATTGTCGCGCTTCCAAGCAAGGCTGGCGGCGCTGGTGTTTTCGATTGTGTCGGGCAGAGTTTTGCCGGTCGCTGTCTCAAGTACACGGAGCGAGCTTTTTTCGGATCCTCCGGGAGATGTGCCGTAGGCGATGTATTTGCCATCATCGGATGCGTACCACCAGTCGAGGGCGACCGTACCATCGGCAGAAAGCTTGTTTACGTCGAGCAGAACGCGGTCGTCGCCATTGACGCCTTCGCGGACATAGAGAACAGGCTGGTTCTGGCCGCTGTCGCGGCGGGTATAAAAGTAATACTTGCCGCCAAACTGCGGCGCGTTCACGGTGCCAATGGAAAGAAGCTGCGTAAGCCGGCGGTTGATTTTTTCGCGGCCGGAAAGCGGGTCGAGAATGGAACGCGTATAGGCCAATTCCCTTTCGACGTAGAGCTTGGTGTCCGGGTCGTCGGAGTTTTCAAGGTAACGGTAGGGATCGACGATCTTGTGACCCTGAACCGTGTCCTCGACGGGAGCGACTTTCGGCCTTGGCGGGCCAGGCGACGCAGGGACATCTTCAGCCATCACGAGCGCGGAAAGACCGGCGGCGAAAACGGAAAACGCAATGAGCAAACGTAAACCTCCGAGCATAAACACCTCAGTTCAAATTGTGCGGACGGCTACTGGGTGGACGAATTACAAAGACACAGGTTAGCAGAACGTTCACGAAAGAACGCGTTCTTTGGTCAGCTATTGTACCCGAAGGAATCCCGCGCAAGGCCGATCAAGAAGAGAGCGCGGCTGCGATGCGCAACATCGACAACCGTTCTGATTACTGCCGGTGCCGGTTGCCGGTTCGGAACTCGGGGAGCATAACATGAGCGCGATTCAATGGACCGAAGACTATAGCGTGCAAGTTGCGAGATTCGACCACGAACACCAGATGCTGTTCAAGATGGTCAACGACCTGCATGAAGCTTCAAAAGCCGGGCACGGCACAGACATTGTCGAGGAGATTTTGGGTCGGCTGATTGCCTACACCGCGAAGCATTTCGCCGGCGAGGAGGAGATGATGGAAAAAAACGGATTCCCAGGTCTGGCCGAACATCGGCGCGAGCATCAGGCGCTGGTAACGCAGGCGCTTCAATTTCAGAAGGATCTTGGCAAAGGCAAGCTGCTGGTTGCGGTATCGGTGATGACCTTTCTGAAACATTGGTTGACAAATCACATCCACAAAACGGACAAGAAATATGGGCCATTTCTGAATAGCAAGGGAGTTCACTGAGCGTCGGCGACGAAGAGGATCGCTCACACCGAATTCAGCAGTCGCCAGGAATCGCAGTTGGCGCCGGATCGCGATGCGTTACTTTCGTACAACAGGCAGCCCAAAAGTCGTGTGCGAAGCGGCACTCAGCTTGGGTGTTCCAATCACGTGCGCGCTCTGATATGATTTGTAAGACAATTCGAGTACGCAGACTGCGTGCTTTCACTCCTCAGTAGCTCAATGGCAGAGCATCCGGCTGTTAACCGGAGGGTTGTAGGTTCGAGTCCTACCTGAGGAGCCATTCTTTTGCCCGCATAAACGCTGGCGACTTCCATTTCAGCCGTCCGATTGTCCTAGATTTGTACTAGGAGCGGGGCGACGCGTCTTCGGGGATTTCTCCTTTTCGCAGTATTTGGGTCATGAGGGCTGAAAAGGAAGAACCCGATGGAAATCACGATTTATCGCCGCCATTCGGCGGACTGCAAGC
>JBAVYO010000025.1:0-7840 GCA_049698855.1 Terriglobales bacterium | reverse complement strand
GAGAACCGCGCTCGCGCTGCCCAGCCTGCGCGGCACGGCCATGAAAAGCGCCGTGCGCCTCGCCAAGAAAATGGCCCGCAGTGTATCGCTCAATTCGTCGGATGCGTTCATCCGCAATTGCACCTATCTCGACGCCGCCCAAAAGTCAGATCTTTACTCGCCGCCTCTGCGCGAACTTACTGGCTTCAATCCGTCCGCGCGCCATCAGGCCGCGTTCGCTAAAATCGCCCACGCCGATTTTCTTAACCAACTGCTCTATCTCGACACAAAGATTTTTATGCCTACGCTCAACCTCACCTACAACGACAAAATGAGCATGGCGTCGTCGGTGGAAGTGCGCGTTCCCTTCCTCAATCGCGAGTTCGCCGAATTCGTGGCCTGGAATGTGCGCCCCGAGTGGAAGCTGAAAGGCAAATGGCGTCCGACAACAAAGTACATTTTCCGCGAAGCAATGCGTGGGATGCTCCCGGAAGAAGTGCTCGACCAACCCAAAGCCGGGTTTGCCGCTCCGGTAGACTATTGGCTGGCGCACGAGCTGCGACCGGTTGTGGACGATCTGCTCTCCGAATCGCAAGTTCGCCGCCGCGGGCTGTTCCGCCCCGAAGCCGTTCGGCGCTTTGTAGATGAGCACCGACGCGGCGCGGAAGATTGGTCGATGCAAATCTGGCAACTGCTGACGCTTGAAACCTGGATGCAACTCTTCATCGACGGAAGCGCGAGAGGATTCGCGCAAAAGACTTTTGCGCGGCCGGAACGCACAGCACCCGCAACGCAACTTGCGACCGCATGAAGCAACTTCTCCAAGACGCGAGAACCGGCGACCTGAGCGTGAATGAAGTTGCCGCTCCCCAGTTGTTGCCCGGCTGCGTGCTCGTGCGAACCGCCGCGTCGCTGGTTTCCGCTGGCACTGAGCGCGCGTCTGCGGAGTTCGCGCGCAAGAGTCTGCTGGCGAAAGGCAAAGCTCGCCCCGATCTCGCCCGCGATGTGCTCGCAAAGCTCAAGCGCGATGGTCTGGCCGCGACAATTGGAACGGTCCGCTCACGACTCGGTCAGCCGCAATCGACCGGTTACAGTAGCGCTGGCACGGTGATCGCAATTGGCGACGGCGTCTCGGACATCGGCGTGGGCGACCGCGTCGCTTGTGCGGGCGCGGGCTATGCGGTCCACGCTGAGTTAGCCTGCGTGCCGCGCCTCCTGGTCGCGAAGAGTCCCGTGGAGGCTTACGGAAGCACTCACGCCGTTACTGCGAACACAGGCGAGCGTCGCTCGACGCCCTTCCCCGTGTCCTTTGAAGAAGCCGCCTTCGCAACGGTCGGCGCGATCTGCCTCCACGGCTTTCGCACCGCTGAAGTTTCTCTTGGCGAAACCGTGGCAGTCATCGGGCTCGGCCTGCTCGGCCAGATCACCGTGCAGTTACTGAAAGCCGCCGGTTGCCGCGTGTTCGGCATGGACTTAATCGAACAGCGCGCTGCCCTCGCGATCCAGAACGGAGCCGAGTCTGCTTCGACGCGCCCCGGCGAATTCCGCGATCTGTGCTTTCAGAGAACCGGAGGCCAAGGCGCCGATGCCGTGCTGATCACTGCGGAAACTCCATCGAGCGATCCCGTCAATTTGGCAGCCGCGATCGCGCGCGACCGCGCCGTCATTGTGGCCGTAGGCACAGTCGGTATGGATCTCCAGCGCAAACTTTATTACGAGAAAGAACTCGACTTCCGCATTTCGCGTTCCTACGGACCCGGTCGTTACGACACTGCTTACGAGCAGAAAGGCCGCGACTATCCCGTCGGCCACGTCCGCTGGACTGAAACGCGCAACATGGAAGTTTTTCTTCGCTTCATCGCCGAAGGCAAACTCAACCTGCCTTCGCTGATCACGCATCGCTTTCCCATCGAGCAGGCAAATCGTGCTTTCGACCTGATCACGGGCCGTGCGAATGAACCATCGCTCGCTGTGTTACTGACCTACCCCAACGCGGAAGCCGGCTCCGGAGAAGCGGCCCAGTGTCGCCCAGCGCTTCAGCGCTGGGAAACGCGAAAGAAAGAAACTGAGTCTCGGAGGGACGCCCCAGGCCCCACTCGCGCGCCCTCCCGCGGAAGAACCTCAACCGCCTTGGGTGTGCTCGGAGCAGGCAACTTCGCACAAACCATTTTGCTCCCCGCTTTGGAAACGATCCCCGGCGTTTCCTTCATCGGCGCGTGCAACGCCACCGGCCCTCGCGCCCGCAGCGCCGCCGTAAAATTCGGCTTCGCCTATTGCGCTAATTTAGAGAGAGAAATCCTTTCCGATCCCAGGATCAATGCGATCCTGATCGCAACCCGCCACCATCTTCACGCCCGTCAAACAATTGCCGCGCTCCGCGCGGGCAAGAACGTCTTCTGCGAGAAGCCACTCTGCTTGAGCGAAGCCGAACTCGCTGAGATCGTGTGGGTCGTGTCGCACTTCGGTGCAGATTCTGAACTACCCTCGTCGCCCGCTCCCATGCTCATGGTTGGCTTCAACCGCCGCTTCGCTCCCATGTCTATTCGGCTCAAGACGTTTGTGGATGAAATCCACGAGCCGCTTTCCATGCAATATCGCGTAAACGCCGGCTTTCTGCCCAGCGACCATTGGACCAACGATCCGGATCAAGGCGGAGGCCGCATTCTAGGCGAGGTCTGTCACTTCGTGGATTTTCTCTGCTTCCTTGCCGGCGCTTGCCCAATCGAAGTGCAGGCCCAGAGTGTCGGAAACGCCGGCCACTACAGCATGGATAACATCGTGGCGCAGCTCCGGTTTCCCAATGGCACACTCGCCACCATTACGTACATGGCCAATGGCGATAGGTCCGCATCCAAGGAACGGCTTGAAGTTTTCGGCGGCGCATCTGTTGCCATCCTCGAAGATTTCCGCATCCTCGAACTGGTCCGCAACGGCCACAAGCAAATGGTTCGCGCCCGCCTGCGGCAGGATAAGGGTCACAAGGCAGAGATGTGCGCTTTCGTTGATGCGGTCGCGGGAACAATTCCCCCGCCGATTCCGTTCGAACAGATCGTGGGATCCACGCTGGCCACGTTGCGGCTCCAAAACGCTTGCCAGACGAGCCAACCGCTGCCAGTCAACCTGAGCGAGTTTGTCGCCACAGCTTCCAGGAAGGAATCGCGGAATGAGTACTCTGCGTGAGCGCAATTGAGCATCCATGCTGATTCTTGGCCTGAACATGTTTCATGCGGATGCTTCGGCAGCTATCCTTGAGGACGGCAAGATTCTTTTTGCCGTAGCCGAGGAGCGCCTCAACCGCCGCAAGCACTACGGCGGTTTCCCTGCGCTCGCTGTAAGGGCTTGCCTCGACGCGGTCGGCGCCAAGCTCGCCGATGTCCATCACGTAGCCATAGGCCAGGACAGCGACGCCAATTTAGCGAAGAAGGTCCAGTACGCGCTCGCCAATCCCGGCAAGATTTTGAATTTCATCAAGATGCGACAGCGCAAACAGGCCATGCGCGATGTGCGCTCGCTATTGGCGCAAGCCCTCGACATCGACCCCAAACAACTGACGTTTCGCGAGCATCGCGTCGAGCACCATCTCGCCCACATCGCCAGCGCTTACTATTGCTCTCCGTGGGAAAAGGCTGCCGGCTTCAGTTACGACGGCTCCGGCGATTTCGTTTCAACCATGATGGCGCGCTGTGACGGCAACGACATTCACGTTCTCGACCGCGTTTTTCTGCCGCACTCGCTCGGCAGCTTCTACACCATGATTTGCGAATTCATCGGCTACAGCAAATACGGTGATGAAGGCAAAGTTATGGGACTTGCTCCCTACGGCAAAGATACGCTCGTGGATGAACTCCGCCGGGTCCTCGTCACGAAAAACGGAGCGTTCGAGCTGGATCTGAGCTACTTCAAGCCGCTCGGCAGCAATCAGGGAATGCAGATTCAGCCCGATGGAACAGTGCTTTTGGCAAGGCATTTCAGCGACACGATGGAAACTCTTTTCGGCCCGCCGCGCGAACCCAACGCCCGCATTACTCAGCGCGACATGGACATCGCTTTCGCCATGCAGCATTGGTTCGAAGAAGCTTTCTTTCACCTGCTGCAGCAACTGCATCAACGCGTGCCGGACGACAACCTGGCGATGGCGGGAGGCTGCGCGCTCAACAGCGTCGCGAACGGAAAGATATTTTCGCGAACCCCGTTCCGCCGCACCTGGATTCAGCCCGCCGCCGGAGACGAAGGTCTGGCGATCGGTGCGGCGCTATACGCGTATCACGCCATCCTGCGGCAACCACGCCGAGAGCAGACGAATCACGCTTATCTCGGCCCCGAATTTTCCTACGGTCGAATTGAGTCCGCCCTGAAATCCGCCGGCTTAAAATATCGGCGGCTCGAACGCGAGCCTCTTCTCGATGCCGTCTCCGGTGAGATGGTCCTCGGCAACGTCGTCGGATGGTTCCAGGGGCGCATGGAATGGGGCCCACGCGCATTGGGCAATCGTTCAATCGTGACGCATCCGGGACTGCCCAAAATGAAGGAAGTGCTCAACGAGCGCATTAAGCATCGCGAGCCGTTCCGGCCGTTCGCCCCTGCGATTCTTGCCGAGGCGCAGCCCGAGTATTTCGAGCACGATCATCCTTCGCCCTACATGCTTCACGTTTATAAAATTCGCCCCGAGAAACGAAATTTCCTGTGCGCGGTGAACCATGTCGATGACACGGGTCGGCTCCAGACTGTGACGCGCGACGACAATCCGCTCTACTACGATTTGATTCAGGCCTTCGGGCGCAAGACCGGCATTCCCGTCATTCTTAATACCAGCTTCAATGAGAATGAGCCCATCGTATGCACGCCCGAGGAAGCGATCGATTGCTTCCAACGCACAAAAATGGATGCGCTCGCAATCGGTCCATTTTTCGCCCGGAAAAGTGACAATTAGAAATGGACGAGCCATCTTCAGCCGGCCAGGCGACGCGCAAGAGTCTCGAGCAGGATCGCAAAGTAACCGAGTCCATAGCGGACCAGGACACAACTCGCGAGCAAGCGCCACAGCTTCGCCGTCTCGCGGCTTGGCGCGGCATTCGTGTGCTCGCCTGGGATGGCGACATTCTCTATGCCAGTCGAGGCTATGAATTAGTTCGCCTGCTATCCGTCAGTCTGCAAAGGCCGAACGATACAGAGTGGGAACCAGTCGCGAGCTTCAGTCCTGTCTGGTGGCGAAATTTCACTTCGCGCTATCGCCTCACGTACCGCTTGGTGCGCGACGGATTCCACGCACTCGCGGTTCTCGATGACAAAACGATGATCGCGGCCGTCCCCAGCGCGATCGTCACTCGGCAAGCCGAGAGTCGAGAGTTCTGCCCCACGCACAAGCTCCTTCGCGGCACGCGTCCGCTGCACATTACGGCTGTGCCGGACGGAAACATTTATTGGGGTGAATACTTCGACAACCGCGCCCGCGATGAAGTACACATCTACGGCTCTGCCGACCGAGGCCAGACGTGGCACGTTGCCTACACTTTCGCCGCGGGCGCCATCCGCCACGTGCACAATATCGTCTATGATCGCTGGGCCGATTGCTTGTGGATCTTAACCGGCGATGATGGATCGGAGTGCAAAGTGCTTCGCGCATCCTGCGATCTCCGCACAGTTGAAACTGTTCTCTCCGGCAATCAGCAGACCCGAGCCGTCGCCGCCATCCCTACACAACACGCACTCTATCTGTCGACTGACACTCCTCTCGAACAGAACCATGTGCTGCGCCTTGACCGCTCGGGACGCATCGAGAAAGTGGTGAACCTCACCAGTTCCTCCATCTTCGGCTGCCGCGCCGCTAACGCACTCTTCTTCTCCACCATGGCCGAGCCCAGCCAAGTCAATTCCACTGATGAAATACATCTCGTTGGCTCAGCGGACGGAGCAAACTGGCAGACGGTCGCGCACTGGCAGAAAGACACGCTCCCCATGCGCTATTTCCAGTACGGCAACATCATTCTGCCCGATGGCGAAAACACCTCAAACTATCTGGCCGCAACCACGATTGCGGTGAAGCAGGATGACCAGCTCACCACCATCTGGGAAGTCAATCCCCAAACTCAGATCGCAGAGCCCACAGCCCACAGCCCGCAGCCTAACGCCGAGAGCCGTCTCCCATGACTCTAGCCGCACGCTGGAATTACTATCGCCGCATTGTTCCGGCTTATCTCGGCGCGGGTCGCAGCCAGCTCACGTTTTGGCACGAAACGCCGGAGATCAATCCGCAGGCAACCAGCGCGCAGCTTGGCCCGTACTACATGCTCTTTCGCGAGAAGGCCAACTACTCTGGCCCTCATGATGAGGCTGGGATTCCCCTGCTCGACTATCGCGGCTCAATCGGCCAGCAGTACAACCCGATCGCAATTGCGCAATGGGGATTGGCGAACTGTAATATCTTTTACAGTGCTCGTGAAGATTATCGCCGAAAAACTTTTTTGAAATCCGCGAACTGGCTCGCCACTTACTTGGAACCGAATGCCTGCGGCCTGTGGGTCTGGAACCACCACTTCGACTGGGAGTATCGCAATACACTCAAGGCGCCATGGTATTCAGGATTGGCACAAGGCCAGGGAGTTTCTCTGCTGCTGCGCGCCCACGCTGAAACCGGCGACGGCAAATATATGGAAGCGGCCAGTCGCGCTTTTGTTTCGCTGACCAAGACAATCGCGGAGGGCGGCGTTCTGTTCGAAGACGAAGAGAATAATTTATGGATCGAGGAATATATTGTGGATCCGCCAACGCACATTTTGAATGGATTCATGTGGGCGTTGTGGGGAGTGTTCGACTACTGGCTGGCGGTCGAGTGTGGCGCAGACTCTCCTGTCCGCGAAAACTCAGCTCTCACTGCCCGCAAAGTCTTCGATCGCGGCGTGAAAACTCTGCTCCTCAATCTCGATCGATACGATACCGGCTACTGGTCGCTCTACGAACAATCCGGCGCGCGGCTGAAAATGTTGGCCAGTCCTTTCTACCATCGGCTCCATATCATGCAATTGCGGGTGATGGCCATACTGACCGGTGATAGCCGCTTCACCGATTTTGCCGAAAGGTGGCAAGGCTACGCGGATCGTCGTGCCAATCGAGCGCGCGCGCTAGTCGAGAAGAGTGTTTTTAAGGTCCTTCATTATTAAAGTGGATTGTTACCCCTCGTGAAGATTCTCTACATTTCGCAGTATTTCCCACCCGAGATGGGAGCGCCAGCGGCTCGCGTAGCCGAGTTGTCGCGCCATTGGGTGCAACTGGGCCACCACGTCACGGTCCTAACCGGATTTCCCAACCATCCCACGGGCGTTGTCCCCGCCGAATGGCGCGCTCGATTCCGACGTCTGCGCGGCTCGGAAACGATCGACGGAGTTCGCGTAGAGCGTACATGGCTATGGCCGCTGCCGAATCGCAAAGCGCACGAGAGAATTCGAAATTACGTGTCATTCGCCTTCTCGGCGGCAATCCGCGGGCTAACGCTCTCTAAGCCTGACGTAGTGATCGCCACTTCGCCCCAACTTCTTTGCGCGCTGGCAGGCTGGTGGGTTGCGTGGTCGATGCGCGTGCCCTTCGTTTTTGAGGTGCGCGATCTGTGGCCAGAATCACTAGCCGCGGTGGGGGCGGGCGGCGAAGGCAGTCTGTTGCATCGCGTTTTGGGATCGATTGCCGGCTTTCTCTATCGCCGAGCCAATCGCATCGTGGTGGTCACCTCCGCATTCCAAGACCATCTCATTCAAAATTGGCGGGTCCCGCCCGAGAAAATTTCAATCGTCGAAAACGGCGTTGAAACCGATCTGTTTTGTCCGGACGCCGTTTCCGCCTCCGAAGTTCGCAATCAACTCGGCCTCTATCA
>JBAVYO010000024.1:0-8780 GCA_049698855.1 Terriglobales bacterium | reverse complement strand
AGGAGTGATCGTCGCATCTTCGGCCGGATCTTCGGGTTCGGGTAATCTCCCGTTGCTGGTATCGCCGCAGACCGCGTGTTCAGCTATTACCAGCGATGGAACCGCGACGGCGAATCAAGTTACAAAGTTCACCACTGCCTGCAATATTGAGAATTCCGCAATCTTTGAATCCGGCGGCAACGTTGGCATCGGCACCACCAGTCCGGGCGGCGTGCTTGATGTGAACGGAGCGGCAGTCATTCGAGGATCGCTCAGTCTTCTGGAGGGCACTGTTCTCGGTCCCGTTTCTACGGCGACGGCGTCGGCTGGCTATGCGTCGAGTCCGCTCGATTTGGAGGCTTCCGTATACAACTCCGCAACGTCCTCGGTGGTCGATTATTTGTATCGCTGGCAAACCGGAGCGGTGGGCAATGACACCGGGAGTCCGGGCGGCGTGTTGAACCTGTTGTATGGCGTTCCTGGGAGCGTGATCCCAACCGGATTTTCGATTGCCCATAACGGAATCATTACCTTTGCATCGGGGCAGACGTTTCCAGGCGCAACCGGCACGGTAACGAGCGTTGCTACGGGCGCGGGATTGACGGGCGGTCCGATCACTACGAGCGGCACAATCAGCATTCCATCGGCGGGCGTGACGAACGCGATGCTGGCGAATAATTCGATTACAGTCACAGCGGGATCGGGATTGTCGGGCGGCGGCACAGTAGCGTTGGGTGGCACGGTCACTATCACCAATGCGTCGCCGAGTTCGGGCGGCACGGTTACGAGCGTCGCGACGGGGACAGGATTAAGCGGCGGGCCGATTACGGGCAGTGGCACGCTGAGCCTCAACACGACATACACCGACGGACGTTATTTGCAGTTGGCAGGCGGCGCGCTCACAGGGGCACTAAGCGGGACTACTGGCACATTCAGCGGGGCACTTTCGGGAACAACTGGAGCGTTCAGTGGCGCGCTTTCCGCGGCGGGAGCGTCGATGCCCGGACTGGGCACTGCAACCGCGAGCAAGGGTTACAACTCGAACGCGCTGGATTTTCTGGCATCTTCTTACAGCAGTAAGACGGCGGCAGCAGTGGCGCAGGATTTTCGCTGGCAGGCAGAAGCGTCAGGGAACGATACCGCCAGTCCATCGGGAACGTTGAACCTGCTGTTCGGTTCAAACGGAACTGCGCCTGCGGAAACGGGATTGTCGATTGGCAGCACCGGATTGATCAACTTTGCGACTGGGCAGACGTTTCCTGGCACGGGCAGCGGAACGGTCACGAGCGTGGCGACGGGCGCGGGCTTGAGCGGCGGTCCGATCACGGGGAGCGGGACGATCAGCATTCCATCGGCAGGCGTGACCAATGCGATGCTGGCGAATAATTCGATCACCGTGACGGCGGGCTCCGGATTGTCGGGCGGCGGCACGGTAGCGTTGGGCGGCACAGTGACGATAACCAATGCGTCGCCGAGTTCAGGTGGAACGGTAACGAACGTAGCGACGGGAGCGGGACTGGCAGGTGGTCCGATCACGGGGACTGGGACGATTAGCATACCGTCGGCAGGTGTGACGAACGCGATGCTGGCGAATAATTCGATCACAGTGACGGCGGGCTCCGGATTGTCGGGCGGCGGTACGGTGGCGTTGGGCGGCACGGTCACGATCACCAACGCGTCGCCCGGTTCGGGCGGAACGGTGACAAGCGTAGCCAGTGGAACTGGCTTGACAGGCGGTCCGATCACCGGCAGCGGCACGCTGAGTCTGAATACTACTTACACCGACGGTCGTTATTTGCAGTTGGCAGGCGGCACGCTTACAGGCGCATTGAGTGGGACGACAGGAACATTCAGTGGCGCGCTCTCGGGCACAACAGGTACGTTCAGTGGCGCCCTTACTGCAGGTGGAGCGCTGCTGCCGGGAACAGGCACGGCGACGGCCAGCAAGGGTTACATCTCGAATCCGTTTGATTTGCAGACATCGTCATATAGCAGCAAGACTGCGGCAGCTGTGACGCAGGATTTCCGTTGGCAGGCAGAGCCTTCGGGGAACGATACGGCGAGTCCATCGGGCACATTGAACCTGCTGTTTGGTTCAAATGGAACGGCGCCAGCGGAGACGGGGCTGTCGATTGCGAGCACGGGATTGATTACGTTTGCGACGGGGCAAACATTCCCGGGAACGGGCGGTGGCACGGTCACGAGCGTTGCGACTGGCGCGGGCTTGACTGGCGGGCCGATTACCGGCACCGGGACAATCAGCATTCCTTCAGCTGGTGTGACGAACGCGATGCTGGTTAATCCGTTCACTACAGTGAATGGGCAAACGTGCACATTGGGAGCAAGCTGCACGATAGCGACCGGCTCAGGAACAGTAACGAGCGTGGCGACCGGCGCGGGCCTGACGGGAGGGCCGATCACCGCGAGTGGGACAATCAGCATTCCTTCAGCCGGTGTGACGAATGCCATGCTGGCGAATAATTCGGTCACAGTAACAGCCGGATCGGGATTGTCCGGAGGCGGCACAGTCGCGTTAGGTGGCACGGTGACTCTCAACAATACGGGTGTGACGAGCGTGGCGACTGGTGCGGGTTTGACCGGCGGACCAATCACGGGAAGCGGGACGATCAGCATTCCGTCGGCAGGTGTGTCGAACGCGATGCTGGCGAACAACTCGATCACGGTGACGGCGGGCTCGGGATTATCGGGAGGCGGTACGGTGGCGCTGGGCGGCACGGTGACGATCACGAACACCTCGCCGAGTTTGGGCGGCACGGTGACAAGCGTAGCGAGCGGCACCGGTCTCACCGGCGGCCCGATCACAGGCAGCGGCACGCTGAGTCTGAACACCACTTACACGGACGGACGGTATTTGCAGCTGGCAGGCGGAACACTAACGGGAGGCTTGGTCGGGACGACGGGTACATTCAGCGGAGCGCTTTCCGGAACGACGGGGACGTTCAGTGGCGCGCTCACTGCGAGTGGAGCGGTGCTGCCGGGAACGGGGACAGCGACGTCGAGCAAGGGATATATCTCGAATCCATTCGATTTGCAGACATCGTCGTACAGCAGCAAGACGGCGGCGGCAGTGACGCAGGACTTCCGGTGGCAGGCGGAGCCGGCGGGGAATGATACAGCGAGTCCGTCGGGCGTTTTGAATTTATTGTTTGGATCGAACGGAGCCACACCAGCGGAAACGGGTTTGTCCATTGCGAGCACAGGACTGATCACGTTTGCGACTGGACAGACGTTTCCCGGTGCGGGCAGCGGAACGGTGACAAGCATAGCCACGGGCGCGGGTTTGACGGGAGGCCCGATAACGGGTAGCGGAACGATCAGCATTCCGTCGGCAGGCGTGACGAACGCAATGCTGGTTAATCCATTCACGACCGTGAATGGACAAACGTGCACCTTAGGAGCAAGCTGCACGATTGCGACTGGCACAGGAACAGTAACAAGCGTGGCGACGGGCGCAGGCCTGGCGGGCGGTCCGATAACGGGTAGCGGCACGATCAGTATTCCATCCGCCGGTGTCACTAACACGATGCTGGCGAACTCATCGGTTACGGTAACGGCTGGTAGTGGCCTTTCCGGTGGCGGCGCGATCGCGCTCGGTGGGAGCGGTAGTCTTAATATCGCAGCCGGTGGTGTAACGAACGCCATGCTGGCGAATAACTCGATCACGGTAACTGCGGGATCGGGATTATCCGGAGGCGGCACGGTGGCGCTTGGCGGTACGGTCACACTCAACAACACCGGAGGAACGGTAACAAGCGTAGCGACGGGCGCGGGCCTGACGGGCGGCCCGATTACAGGCAGCGGCACGATCAGCATTCCGACAGCGGGCGTGACCAATGCCATGCTAGTCAACCCATTCACCACTGTGAATGGGCAAACGTGCGGATTGGGAGCGAGTTGTACGATTGCAACCGGCACAGTAACGAGCGTGGCGACGGGCGCGGGCCTGACGGGCGGCCCGATCACAGGCAGCGGTACGATCAGCATTCCTTCCGCTGGTGTGACGAACAGCATGCTGGCGAATAACTCGATCACGGTAACTGCCGGATCGGGATTATCCGGAGGCGGCACGGTGGCGCTGGGCGGCACGGTCACTATCACGAACACAGCCCCAGGCCTGGGTGGGACGGTCACCAGTGTTGGGAGCGGGACAGGCTTGATCGGAGGACCGATCACATCCAACGGCACGCTCAGCCTAGATACCAGCTTTACGGACGGTCGTTATTTGCAGTTGGCAGGCGGCACGCTGACTGGTGGGTTGAGCGGAACAACGGGGACTTTCAGCGGCGCGCTTTCAGCGACTACGGGCACATTCAGTAGTCCGGTATCGGAAGCAGGAGCGCTTCTGACGCCGACGGGCGCGGCGACTTCCAGCCAGGGGTTCAACTCCAACGCACTTGATTTGCAGGCGTCCGCCTACAACAGCACCTCCGCGTCGGCGGTCGCGCAGGACTTCCTCTGGCAGACGGAACCGAGTCAAAACAACTCCTCCAGTCCATCAGGTACGTTGAATTTGTTGTTTGGCTCGAACGGTGCGACTCCGGCGGAAACCGGTCTCTCTATTGCGAACAACGGCATCATCACCTTTGCCTCCGGGCAAACTTTCCCCAATGGCGGCGGGACAGGCGGCGGTGGGACGGTTACCAGCATCGCCACCGGCCCGGGACTCACGGGAGGTCCAATTACCAGCGCAGGCACAATCAGCATTCCGGTGGGTGGCGTCGCGAACAGCATGCTGGCCAACCCTGGAATTAACGTAGTGGCGGGGTCGGGATTGTCAGGAGGTGGGAGCGTAGCGCTTGGGGGCACGGTCACGCTGGCTAGTAATCTGGCGGGCACAACCGATGGCATCGCTTATTTCTCGAGTCCGTCCAGTGTTGCTTCTACGCCCGCGCCTACAAATGGGCAGATCCTGATTGGCTCAACCGGCAACGCGCCGGTGCTGAGCACGCTGACTGCGGGATCGAACGTCACTATCACGAATAGCCCAGGCGAAATCACCATCTCCGCCGCAGGCGGCGGAGGCGGCGCTCCCACGCTGCCGTTCTTTGCGACAGGCGGCGGGCGCACCGGGGGAACGCAGGCAGCGACGGTTAACGTCACGAAGTTATGGGGATTCCTGCTGCCCTACAACGTGACCACGACGCAGATTACTTACGACGTGACGACCGCGGACAAAACCGCTAACGATTACGACATTGGCATCTTCACCATTGCGGGCAGTCTGGTGGTGGATCTTGGTCCTGTGCCGGGCAGCACCTTTTCGGCGACGGCGGGTTTCAAGACGCTGGCGTGGACTCAAGGCTCAACCAGCCTTGCGCCCGGCGAATACTATCTTGGCTTCACAACGAATTGCGCGACCGCGTGCGCTAAGGTCGCGGCCGCGGCCACTAACATCAGCTTCGCGATTAACGCTTCAGCGGGGGCCTCCACGGGGGGAGCCTTGCCCTCCACGGTAACGCCACCGGCGAATAATTGGAACACAGGCGATCAACCGGCGGTCGTGATCCATTAACCGTTGCGGGGTTGGCGCAGCGGGCGCTTGCGGGAACAGACGATCAAGCTGCACGAGCAATCGTTTTTCTCTTTACACCCTATGCGATTCTCGCGCTTCGATATGCGAAGCGCTCCTTCTTATGGCAGAATGCGAACGACGTCAACATGAGGAGGCCAACCCCTGGCGGAGTTCTACCGTTGGCTGCCACCCGAGGCAGCGCAGATTTTGCTTGTACTGTTCCTGTCGTTCCTGATCGGGTTGGAACGCGAGGAACATAAAGTCGAGGTTGGATCGTACTCCTTCGGCGGCGTGCGAACCTTCCCGCTGATTGGGCTGATCGGCTATTCCATCGCGCTGCTGTCGGGCGCGCAATTGGTGCCGGTGACCATCGGCTTCTTCGTTATCGGCGGATTCCTGCTGCTTTCCTACTGGCACAAACTTTCATGTGCGCAAGCGGCCGGCGTCACGACGGAGATGTCGGCGCTCGCCACTTATCTGGTTGGAGCTCTGGTTTACTACCAGCACTTCTGGATTGCCACCACCCTCAGTGTAGCCAGCCTGCTGCTGCTGGAACTGAAGGCGGTTCTCGAAAAGCTCGCCACCAAGGCCGCGCCGCAAGAGATTCTCACGTTCGCCAAGTTTCTGCTGCTCACCGCCGTCATTTTGCCGGCGCTTCCCAATCAGCAGTTTGGCCGGTTCCACATCAATCCGTTTAAGACCTGGCTGGTGGTGGTTGCTGTAAGCACAATTTCGTACGGTAGCTACGTTTTGCAGAAAGTGACGAAAGAAAGCGGTGGAGTCGTGTTGGCTGCATTTCTGGGTGGCGCTTACTCGTCGACGGTAACCACGGTGGTCATGTCGCGGAGAGCGGCTCGTGAGGAGCATCCGCACCTGTTCGCCGGCGGCATCCTGATCGCATCGGGTGTGACATATCTCCGCCTCGCGGCGCTCCTGGCGCTGTTCAATCGTGGCCTGGCGGGGATGTTGGTGCCAGCCTTTGTTGTCCTCGCGTGTCTCGGCATAGCCGTTGGCTGGGTTTGGTCGCGCAGGCCGGATGCGGAGGTTTCCGAAGTAAAGCGGGAATTCGAACCAGGCAATCCGCTGGAACTGCTGGCCGCATTTTTCTTTGCATTCTTTTTCCTGGCGATGCTGGTAGCCACGCAGTTGGCCGTTACCTATCTCGGCCGAGCCGGCGTTAATATTCTTGCGGCCGTCATGGGTCTTACGGACGTGACTCCCTTCGTCATGGGGATGACGCAAGCCGCCGGAACGCTGACGCCACTCAAGATTGCAGCGAGTGCGGTATTGATTTCGGCAGCCAGCAATAATCTGGTCAAAGGGATTTACTCGTTCAGCTTGGCGGACCGGAAGACCGGCGTGCAGAGTTTGTCGCTCCTGATCGGGCTGACTGTGGCAGGGCTGGTGCCGCTGCTGTGGCTGTGAGGTGGAGAAGTTGGGGAATGGGAAAATTCTCCGCGACGGCCTTCCGGTTCATCGCGTCCGATCTCTCCCGCAGAACTAGCGCCGTTTGATTGTCGCGAGCCAGGCCGGTGCGCCATGGACACCGTGGAATCTGGTGTGAATCCGGTCCGGTTCGAGGGAGACGACATCCCATCCACTGTTTGGGTTGAACGCTCCTTTCACCTCTTCCTTACTGACGGGGTGCGGGCCAATATCTGGACCATCGTCGCTGAAGCACAACACATACAGAGTTCCACCGTGTTCGGTCACCGACGCTAGACTCGCCACGTATGCTGGTCGCTCGTCGGCGTTAAAGGTGTGGAACAGTCCGCAGTCCAGCACCGTCTCAAACATGCGCCCCAAACGCCCTAGCTCGAAAGCGTCAGCCGCTGCGAACTCAACCTCGATGCCACGGTCCTTGGCCTTCTGTCGGGCCATCGCCAGTGCCGTCTCAGCGACATCAACGCCCAGAACCGACAATCCCGACGGCATTTTCAACGACGCGACGAGAAGAGCGTTCTCGCCCGTCCCGCAGCCCGCATCGAGCACCGCTCCGGCGAATCCGCCCTCGGATGCCAAACGTGCGATTGCGGGCTGCGGCCGGCCTATATCCCAAGGCGCAGGGCCCTCACGGTACGACGCATCCCAAGGCAGTCCTGACCGGCGTTCGTGACCGGTTGGGGGCCGGCCACGGAACGGATCGTCAGCGAGGTTTTCTGATCTCTCGGACAACTGAGACCTCCTTTTACAGTTGATCTTGCCACATCGCAGCACGCTAATCCAGAGGTCTTGACTTTTCCTCTCGCGTTGATGGACAAGGCATGGAGCCCGACAGGGCATGGATGAAGACGCCGAGTATCGTCAGGCGACCAAGCCAGCGGCAAGAGGCTATAAGCCAGTAGCTAGAAGCTTTAAGCTGACTTAGAATAAATCCATGGCGCAAGAACAGAGTTTCGGTCCCTACGTTGACATAGAAAACGGCAAGCGCGTCGTCAAAGAGCTGGTTTTTGGAGACGGCGTGCCCGAAGGCATCGTCATGACTTCGCTCGATGCGACCGTCAACTGGATGCGCAAGAATTCCATCTGGCCCATGACTTTCGGCTTGGCCTGCTGCGCTATTGAGATGATGTCGATGGGCGCGTCGCGCTTCGATATCGCGCGCTTTGGCGCCGAAGTTTTCCGCCCCTCGCCGCGTCAATCCGATCTGATGATCATTGCCGGGCGTGTCTCGAACAAGATGGCACCGGTGATCCGGCAGCTCTGGGAGCAGATGCCCGAGCCGAAGTGGGTGATTTCGATGGGCGCGTGCGCCACCTCCGGCGGCGTGTTCAACAATTATGCGCTGGTGCAGAGTGTGAATCAGGTTATCCCGGTGGATATCTACGTCCCCGGATGCCCACCGAGGCCCGAGCAGTTGATCTATGCGATCACGCTATTGCAGGAAAAGATCCAGAAGGAACGCGGCAGTATGAAGAAGGCGCTGAATCTGGCTCCTGTGGGCGAGTGACAGACACATGTGTGCTCATACGCGGGAGTTGGTGGTTAGGCAGCACTTTGTTTGTGCCTGCTATCTGGCGCGCTTTACCATGGAAGGTAGGCGCGACTCCTTGTTTTACGTCTTTTCACCCGATGGTAGTCCGATGCGGGAAGCCACGCCCAATAGCGTGGGTTTTGAAAGACATTACCACGACATCGATGTCCCGGGCTTCCGCCCAGACCATCTGGAGGGATTTTTTCAGGAATTTGAAGGACCGGCTTGTGGCCTCTTTAAGGCGCTTTCCACGAATCCAGGACGCTCCTTGGCTACCCAGGAGGAGCGCGGGAC
>JBAVYO010000023.1:0-6768 GCA_049698855.1 Terriglobales bacterium | reverse complement strand
GTTCCAGTGCCGCCACGCGCTAAGCACGGCACGATTCCCTTGTTCGATCAAATTTCCGATGCTACCTTCGCCGGACAATCTTTACCAGCGGAAGATAGTCTTTTCACTGAAGCGACTCTAATGTCGCAAGTCGCGACGCCTTTGTCGCAAACCGCGACACAAGCGTCGTCCTCCACGACAACCGCGTCGCTAGCCGCGACTCACCAGTCGCGTACAGGCGACACTCGCGACGCCGTATATAAGGAAGAACAAAACTTAGTGAACAAGAGTTTGGAACAAGAGGGAAAATCTTCCCCCTCTTTTCAAAAATCCACCAGCAAGATCATTGCGATGCTGGGGCTGCCCGCGACAGATAGCAATCGTAGAATGATTGAGGCCGCAATCGTTGCCGAAACCAGTTACACGGGTCAGTCGTCCGAGGAAGCGGCAGAGTTGATCGCCAAGGCTGCGATCCACGACCGCAACAACGGGATTCCGATTAACAAGTTCTATTTTGAGGACGCGAAATGGCGTCAAGCCAGGGGGCAGAATGGCCGATTTAGTAAAGCCGAACAAAGAAAACTCGATAACCTTGAAATCAACGCCCGCGTCAAGCAGCGCTTCCGCGACCTCCTTGGAGCTACTTAGTTGGATTTCCGATCAACTTACAATGCTGGCGGAAGCCTTTGCAGAGCCACTTACCGAAGAGCGAATGGAAATCTATATCCGCCGTCTCTCTGATATTTCACAGGAGCGTCTGCGACTCTGTTTCCAGCGTGCTCTAAATCAGCTGACCTGGTTTCCTAAATTGGCCGAATTGCGCAGCCTCGCCGGTGCAGATGCAGACAGCGAGAAGAAGATTGAAGCCGACGCGGCTTGGACTCACGTGAACGACTACCTCCGCAAGTGGGGAGTTGATCTGCTCCCGATTTATTCCGGAGGAAACAAGACCAGTCCGCCGCCGCTCGACCCCCACATCGAATACGCCCTCCGCAGAATCGGCGGCCTCCATGCCTTAAATCAGATGGATGTCGCCAAAATGCCTTTCATGTACCGCGATTTTTGCGAAGCCTACAACCAGGCGCCGCTCGCCGAACTCATGGCTCCGAGGCTGGAACAGCAGTTTGGAAACAATAAACTACTGGGCACAATAAAGGACCTTTCCAAGGCCAAATCCATGGGTAGACAGCCACTGGAAAAAGGACCGGTCGAATAATGACCCTTCCCTAATTCCATCCCTAACGGCTAGCACAGCCCATTGCACTCATAGTCACCCCGCCCGTCCGAACAAGCACCCAAATCATCGTCCTTGGAAAAGGCTCTTCTTACCCTCCACCCGCCGCCAACCTGTGGAAAACACTGTGGATGAGTGGATGAGCCCATGCCCGTACCCTCCCAAACGCCTTCGATGCCTGCTTTCTGGCAGCGCGCAGCCTCCCCTAAGGCTATGTTTCTAAGTTAGTTAACGGATTCCGGCTGCACCCTCGCCAAGCCCGCGCCAAATCAGCACTTTCGTCACAATATCTAAGATTTGCACATACCACGAACCACGTACGCCAACCTCTCCCCACAATTTGCGGTCCAATCGCAGCGCCGCCAACCTGCCCCCACGTAAGGACAGACGCCCTCGACTGTCCAGCGGAACGCCGCTCCAACCACCCCAAACCGGCGTAGAATTGCGAAAAGGTAGCAACTACGATGGCAGGTCGTTTTATCCCCGTTCTAGTCGCGGCAATAGCTCTGGCCTTGTTCCCAGCCTCCGCGCAAATGCGGGGAGCCTTCGGGTCATCCTCTCACGGCCACCCTGGCACCCACTTTGGTGCGCACTCCGGTAAATCCGTCTTTCATCGTCGCGGCGCCGGCGCCCTCGCAGGCTATTTCGGCGACTACCCCTTTTACGACGATTACCCTCTCGACCAGTCGGCCCAAAATTCCGACCAGCCGGTCCCCGTGCTGCAGCCGCACGTCGCCGGCGCGCCGGCCGCGCCGAAACCAACGCCTCTTCTGATTGAACTTGAAGGTGATCGTTATGTCCGCTACGGCGGAACTGCGTCCAGCGAGCATGCGCCGGATCGAACTCCATCGCGCGATCCCTTAGCCCGCACTCCATCCGGAGTGGCCCAGCCGGCAAACGTTCCTACTGCCCAACTCGCGCCCACGGTTCTCATTTACCGCGACGGCCATCGCGAGCAAATTCCCAGCTATGCCATCGTCGGCCGCACGCTTTACGCCCCCAACTCGAGCGACACCGCATTCACCGGAGATCGGGCGAACAACCACGCACAACGCACCGCCCAGCCCGCTTACGGCCTGCGAAATATTCAGCTCTCCGCGCTCGATATCCCCGCCACTATGAACGCCAATCGCGACAACGGCGTGAACTTCATCCTGCCCACCTCCGCCAACGAAGTAGTTACCAGACCGTAGCCGTGGCTTCTGTGGGCGTGCGCTCCGGCCTGCCAAACCGCTTCGGGCTCAAACGATCACGCGACTCCGGGCCGGGATGGCAGCATCCTCTTTCCTTCGTGTCTGCTGTGGAGTGATTAAACAAGTCGGATGAAGCGCTGCCTATATGCGCCGAGAAACCCTGGCAGGTTTCCCTGGTGTATCTTTCCCGAGTGGCGCGCCATTACTTCTGCAATCGAACCTCTGACTTCTAACCTCGAACCTCTGACCTGCTCTACCCGCTACCCTCGCCCACCTTCAGCACCGCCAGGAACGCTTCCTGCGGAATATCCACGCGCCCAATCCGCTTCATGCGCTTCTTGCCTTCTTTTTGCTTTTCGAGCAGCTTCCGCTTCCGCGTAATGTCGCCGCCGTAGCACTTTGCCAGTACATTTTTTCGGATGGCCGGCACCGTCTCTCGCGCAATGATCTTCGCTCCAATCGCCGCCTGAATCGCCACTTCAAACATCTGCCGCGGGATCAACTCTTTCATCTTCGCCGCCAGCGCCCGTCCGCGCTCATACGCGAAGTCGCGATGAATAATCGTCGACAAAGCGTCCACCGGCTCGCCCGCCACCATGATATCGAGCTTCGCCATCGGAGAGTTCCATGTCCCCGACAGGTGATAGTCAAGCGACGCATACCCGCGCGACACCGACTTCAGCCGATCGTAAAAATCCAGCACAATTTCATTCAGCGGCAGTTCGTATTGCAGCATCACGCGCGATGCACTCACATACTCGAAACTCTTCTGCTTGCCCCGCTTCTCTTCCACCAGCTTCAAAATCCCACCAACATACTCTTCGTTCGTCAGGATCACCGCCAGAATCACCGGCTCTTCAATCTTCGCAATCTCGCTCGTGTCCGGCCACCGCGAAGGATTATCCACTTCAATAATCTCGCCGTCAGTTTTATGAATCTGATAGCGCACACCTGGCGCGGTGGTAATTAAATCCAGGTTGTATTCGCGCTCCAGCCGCTCCTGAATAATCTCCATGTGCAGTAGCCCCAGAAAGCCGCACCGGAAGCCGAATCCCAGCGCCACCGAACTTTCCGGCTCGAAGAAAAATGACGAGTCGTTCAGCTTCAGCTTCTCCAACGCCTCGCGCAGTTGCGTGTGCTCGTGCGCATCTACCGTGTACAGGCCCGCGAACACCATCGGCTTGATCTCTTCAAATCCCGGCAGCGGTTCAACCGCCGGCCGCTCGTCGTCGGTGATCGTGTCGCCAATCTTTGTATCAGCCACGTTTTTTATATTCGCGATGATGAATCCTACTTCGCCCGCCACCAACTCGCCAATCGCAACCGGTTTCGGAGTGAGCACGCCCAGCGCCTCCACCTGAAACACGCGTCCATTCGACCACAGCCGAATCTTCTGCCCCACGCGCAGCGTGCCCTCAAACACGCGCGCCAGCACCACCACTCCGCGATACGGATCGAACCACGAATCGAACAGCAGCGCCTGCAAATGCCGCTCCGGCTGGCCCTTCGGCGCGTGTATGCGCTTGACTATCGCTTCCAGCACCTCGGGTACGCCTTGCCCTGTTTTCGCGCTGATCAACAGCGCGTCGGTCGCATCCAGCCCCACCGCGCTCTCAATCATCTCTTTCGTTCGCTCAATGTCGGCGCTCTGCAAATCAATTTTGTTGATGACCGGAATAATTTCCAGCCCGTGATTGATCGCCAGATAAGAATTCGCCAGCGTCTGCGCTTCCACGCCCTGCGATGCGTCCACAATCAGCAGCGCGCCTTCGCAGGCGGCGAGCGACCGCGAAACCTCGTACGAAAAATCCACGTGCCCCGGCGTGTCGATCAAATTGAGCTGATAAATCTCGCCGTCCTGCGCCGGATACACCATGCGCACCGCATGCGCCTTGATCGTGATCCCGCGCTCGCGCTCCAGGTCCATCGAGTCGAGCACCTGCTCCTGCATCTCCCGCATGGCAAGAGACCCGGTCAACTCCAGCAGCCGGTCGGCCAGCGTGGACTTCCCGTGGTCAATATGCGCAATAATCGCGAAATTTCGTATGTGCCGAGAATCCATGAGGACACATCGATTCTAGCAGGCTGTTGCGTAGTGGCCCTGTGCAGTGGCCGTGCGCGATGGCCGTGTGGCGCGGGTGTCCCCGCCGCCCGTGAGTGCAGCACCTGAGTGGTGCCGTGTCTGTGTGGCGCGGGCACTCCTGTCCGCGAACGAGCGTCTCAATCCGATCCCACGTAAGGACGGACGCATTCGTCCGTCTACGAAGCGCGACACCGACTCCCGTGCCGCACGAGTCAGCCAGCTACCCGCGATTCCCGCGCATCGAGAAAAACAGGCTCGCAATCAGAAGGGTCATCGTCAGCAGTTCGATCAAAAACGCGTACGCGATCAACCGTCTCGACCGCTTGAATCGAGCCAGCAACCAACTCCCGACCAGCCCGATCAGCACAATCGGTGCGCCAGATAGCCGGCAGAGACAGAGACTACCGAACAGCGAATTCGTCTGGCCCACGGCCGGAATCAGAAGCGCTCCCAGGCTGATCGGACCTGTCACGCTGAATCCAAGCAGTACTTTCGAGAATCGCGCAGAGAAGTCCTCGCGATGGCGAATCAGGAACGCCAGCAGAAATGTCGGAACCAGCAGCATTCCGGCCAGATTCAACTCCATCATCCAGTCGCCGAATGCCGCCATGCCGCCGTTGAAATCGTCAGGGCTGCGAAGTCCAGCGAAGTAGCGTTGGGTGATCATGGCCGCGGCAAACGCCAGTACCGCCCCATAGCAAGCGGCCACGAACCACAGTTGCACCCGCCAGGGAATCCGGCCTTCATTCATAAGCAGATCTTACGGCTGAACCTCCTCCGCGCCAGCGTTACTTCTGACCGGAAAACAAGAAACCTAAGTACCTCCGACAAGACCCTGAATTTTGCCCGCGCCCTTGTTCTACCTCTGCCCTCTGACCTCGTACCTCCAACCTCAAAGCTACGACCGCCCAAGCACCGCCCCCACCGGAATCACCATCTTGAACCACACCTTATCCCCTCCAAATCGATTCCGCACGAGCGTCTCGTGCTGCCAGCTCGCCATGAACGACATGTGGCGCTTGGTTTCGTATGCCGCGCTCGGACCCACGCCCACCACCTGCCCGCGCCGCCCCGTAGCGAACACTCCTGGCTGCGCTACCACCGTCGTGCCGCCAATCGTGTCGTCGGTGGTTTGCTTAACTACATAACCTTGCGCACCCAGCATCCACTGGTGCAGATGCTTGCCCGCCACAAAGTCCACATGAAATTCCTGGCCCGAGTGGTAATTCGTTACCTGATTCGTCGTCTTGATGTTGTACATCAGCTTCGCCGACGCCTCCCACCCCGACTTCGGCATGTAGCTCAGCGCCAGGAGCGGCTCAAACGCGTAGTAATGCGCCCCCACGCACACTCGCGGATCGTTCTTCTCGTAATGCCCGGTCGGCAGATTGATGTCGAATGCCGCTACCGCATGCCATTGAGGATGATGCCATCCCAGCACCAGCGGATCGATCGTCATGTCGCCGAGGCTGGTGACGCTGTTCGTTCCTCCCAGATTTACCGACTGGTACACAACCGGCACAATCGCGTGCACCCCATAATCCGCGCCCGCGATCTTCAGTGTCGTTATATCCAGAATGCGAAACGCATTGAATACCGCACTCACCGACGGCGTCGATCCTCCCACATTCACCTTGTCGCCCGCGCCGTCGCGCAACTCGCCCGTGTAGTACCCGAAATAATTGATGTAATACCATCCCGCGGGCGGCAACGCCCCCGTAAACCAGTTCTCCGCCCCGTTCGCATACTGATCGGCCCCTTCTTTTGCCTGCAAGAATGTGCCCGCAAAAAGCAACACTGCCAAAATAAGAATAAGTTTTGAGTTGTGCATTGTCAGCGTGTCCCAAGTTACCGTCGTCCGAATCAGCCCGCCCAGATTTCACCCTGTTGGGGATTTCGGTCTGTCCAGATTTCAGTGAATCCACGCAGAACCTATCATGTCGCTTTTCGACTGTCTGTGATCCCGAGCCGATTTGGGATGAACGAAATCACCGAGCGCAAGAAAGTAGCGCCGTCGACTCGACGGCTCTCCGACGGGCGTCCTCGCCCGCCGTCTTTCGGTTTGAATGCGGATGGCCCACTCAAGCCTGCTTTTGGCTTGAGTGGGACCGAACAGCTCGGCGTCTCGGCGGTGAAAAGCGGCCTTATGAGCGGTGAAGAACGGAGGCGGTCGGGATGACCATCTTGAACCAGACCTTGTCGCCTCCAAAGCGATTGCGAACCACAGTCTCGTGCTGCCATAGCGTCATGAAGGTCATGTGGCGTTTGTTGGTGTAGCC
>JBAVYO010000022.1:0-8796 GCA_049698855.1 Terriglobales bacterium | reverse complement strand
TATCCAGCGCCACCCCACGGTGCGGCATCGACGGAAATCACGTACCGCGGACTCGGCAACACCGACCGCAGCGCCACCATCACGCTATAAAAAGTGCCGGCTTCATCCGCCGAGGGATACTCCCAGTCGAGGTCGACGCCGTCATATCCATATTCGTTGACGAAGGTCCAAACGTTGCCGGCGAAAACCGATATCAACTGCGGATTGGAATCGAACGCGGGGAAGTCACCACCCAGACCGACCATGACTTTGACGCCGGCTTTATGCGCATTGCGAAGGAGCGCCGGTTCGAGATATCCATCCGGAACACTGAGCGTCCCGTCGGAGCCGAAACCCACGGTGAAGTGGATGATATGAGTCAGTTTTGAATATGGAATCTGTCTCTCTCCGTAAGGAGGATCCTGGTACTTGCTCCAATATCCATAATCGCCCACGACTCGCTTCGTCAGCGTAGTTGACGGCTTCGGTAGTGTCTGAGAAGCCTTCCGGATCTGCGCGTTCGCGCAGAAGACGCTGAGGCTTGCTAACAACAATACGACCGCCAGTCGAACAAAAGATTTCAAGTGCTCGGAATGTATTTTCATATGGGTCCTTTATCGCGGAGTCAGGGTCTCTTCAGGGACCTCGAGATGGTTAGTCTGAAAAGTGTAACCAGGTAAGCGCCGGAAGGGAGATTGCGACCAGGAGTTGCATTCATGTCTGTTGTTCCACTCTCCGTACTGACGGCGTGGCGGCGATAGCTTTCTATTCAGTGCGCCTGGGGATGGCGGCAAGAAAAACGAATTACGCGCCGACCGCAGTATAGCTGCATTGAAACGTTTCAATCAAGGATTTTCTGAAATCAAGCTGTCGATTCTGCCGTGCTTATGCACTTCGTTGCACATCGAACAGTAGCAGCCCGAACTCACAAGTCCCTATTCAGCAAACTCCCCGCCAACCGCACCGAAGTCCTCCAGTTAGACCGAACCAAATGCCGGCAAGAGACTCTACATCCTGTGCCGCCTCAGAAAGTGATCTTCAACGCGAGCTGCACTTGCCGTGGGCCGATCGGCCCCATGCCGGTTATTTGCCCAAAATCGGAATAACCAACATTGAGCGTGTCGCTGCCGTAAGGTCCGGGTGAACCCATAGTGAAGGTCGGATGATTGAATGCGTTTTGCGCCTCCAAGCGAACCTCAGCATTCATGCCTTCGTGCAGTTTCGCCATCGGGAACTCTTTTTCGATGGACAAGTCGCTGCTAAATATTAGAGGGCTCCTAATGTCCGACAAAGCACGCGGAGCGTCGCCCAGCGTGAATTCATTTGGGTATTGGAACACATTCGGATTCGCGAAGTATTGGTTCACCCAATCGCTGTCCTTACCACCGGCGCGCTCCGGTGTGCCTACGATGTTAGGCCGTTGCGCACCATACGTGGGAAGAGGAGTTCCACCACCGCCGACCGTAACGGTCAACGGACGGCCCTCGGAGATGCGCCAGATTCCGTTCGTCTTCCATCCACCTACGAGTGCGTCGAGCGCGCGCGGCATGCTGCCGAGGAACGCTCGTCCGTGCCCGATTGGCAGGTCATAGGTGTAGGTAAACTGCACGACCTGCGGAATGTCGAACGTCGAAAGGCTGCGCTCCAGCCACGGTTTGTTGGGATCCTGAAGGCTGGTGAAGCTGCCGATATAGGTTATGTTGTCGTCATAAATCGACGAGTCGTCGATGGATTTGGACCACGTGTACGTGACCAGGAATTGCAGGCCATTGGAATACCGTTTTTCCAACTTGAGTTGCAGACCGTGATAAATGGAATTAGCGATGGGCTGTACGTCGGTAGTAACGCCCGTGAACTGCGGGTATGGAAGCTCCAGTTGGTAGCCCTGCACGGTCGGACTCGAGAGTGTGCTGTTCGGGTCGCTTATAGGCCCACCGTTAACAGCGGCAAAAGGATTGGTCACGTAATTAAGAAGACCATTCAGTTGCGTGGGAGAATAGCTCTCGATCTGTGGCCCCAGAATATCGAGCGAATTTGCTCCGCTGAAATATAGGTGCGTACCCTTCTTCCCGATGTACTCCACGTCGAGCACCGTGTTAGACGGAAGCTGCTGTTCAAAGCCGAAGCTCCAGCTTTGCTCATACGGCATTTTTATGGCGTAGCCGCTACGGATCGGCCCAACTGCGCCAAAACCGACATCATTCAACGCACCCAATGAGCTTCCCGCCGGTTGCACGAAACCGTTGGGGTAGGGATTGCTCATATGAAGATATGGAGTCGCCCCATCATTTTGGTATGTGGTGATCGCGCTCGTATATACGTTGTAGCCCTGCGTGCCGTAACTTCCCACGCCGTTGGCACCCGAGCGAGTCTGGCCAAAGTAAATGCCGTAGCCACCGCGCAGGACTGTTTTGTCGGCGAACCTGTAGGCGAGGCCAAAGCGAGGCTGGATATTCTTATAGTCCGTGTCCCAATTCGTCCGGTTGTTCGCGGTCGTGAACTGTTCTCCGCCATACAGGGTGCGTGTCACATTCTGCAGGGTGAGAGGATCTTGGTACGAAATACTGCCGCCATTCAATGGGTTGATCAAATTCGGATCGAACCAGTTCTGACGGTTGTGGCGTTCGGTTCTAGGCAAAGCGAGTTCATAGCGCAAACCTGCATTCACCGTAAGTTTGGGCGTTGCTTTCCAGTTATCCTGAGCGAACCACGAGTACTGATAGTTCTCCATCGACGGTCGGAACTGGATTTCGTACCCGGTATTTCCACCTCCAAGCATTTGGCCCATCAGGAAGCTGGCCATTCCATCGCCGCCATAGGTCCCGCTATCGGTACTGCTGAATTCAGAGCTGCCGGTGTTGTTGTAGCTGAAGTTACCCAACGGAGCGTTGGTCTGGATGTAGTTGATCTGACGCAAGCGGCCGTCAAAGCCAAACTTCATCTCATGCTGGCCCCGCACTTTGCTGAGCGTGACCGTCACCTGGCCGTTGTTTTCCCCTTCCCTGTAGTTACCATATGGGTCGTCACCGAGACTGGTGTATCCCGCCGAGGGATAGCCATTAATGAAAATAGCGGGAACTCCCGTGAAGCCGTTCGCTCCGAGATAGGATGGAAAACCGAGGGTGCCCAGCGGATCCGGCACACTGCTAGCGTAGGCGTACTGCTGCTCGTTGTACGTATTTCGTGTGAAGCCCAGAGTAGTAATCAATAAGGTTGTCGGACTGAAAGTGTGAGTCTCGTTAATCGCGAACACGTGTGCGGTAAAAGCGTTTGGCCCTTCCGAGCAGGGGTCGACAAAATTGTTAAAGCAACTCCAGACTTGGGAATGATTGTCCCACTCCTGGGAATACTTGGCGGTCAACATATTATTCGCGTTGAAGCGCTGATCGATCTTGAGCTCCGCTTTAGCATCGGTGTAGTGAACCGGTCCCGAATCTGTCCAGTTGTCGAAAGGACCGCCCGCTGGATAGTTTGCCGCCGGGAACAGGTTGATCATCTTTTGTGCCACCGGATCAATTAGATTGCCTGCCGTGTTGGGTAACTGGTAGGGCGTGCCCGCCAGCTTGGGATTACCCGGACTGGTGTACACGGCAACGTTGTTATTGGGAATGGGAGTGAAGCGCTGCGCCAAGCCGACCGAGGAGTTGAACACTCCGCTATATGGATCCCAAAGCTGTCCCGCAGACAATAAGTTCCCTTGCCCGTCGGTACATACATTGTTATAGACAGCACCGGTGTTGGGATCTGTGCCAGTACCAAACACCCCGCCATTCTGTGTGGTGCACAATTCCGCGAAATTGCCGGCGCGCTCGAAGGGGGAAGGAACTCCCGCCGACGCCGTGTACTGGTTAATCTGTTTTGTGCCTTGATAATCGATGAAGAAGAATGTCTTGTTCTTGAAGATTGGTCCGCCGAAGGTGGCGCCATACTCGTTACGCTGTTGTGTGGGCCTGGGAACTGCGGCTCGATTGGCGAACCAATCGTTGGCATCGGTGAGAGAATTTCGGAGGAAATCGTAAACGCTTCCGTGAAAGGCGTTCGTTCCAGAGCGCGTAACCATGTTGATCACCGACGCTCCGGTAAAGCCATACTCCGCGCTGAAGTTCGTCTGCTGCAGCTTGAATTCTTCCACCGATTCGACCGGCGGATCGTAGGCCATCTGGTTGGTTCCACCGTTGGCTTCAACGTTCGTGACCGACGCGCCGTCCAGCAAAATATCGGCCGAGCCACCGCGGCTGCCATTCGAAACAAACCCGGTTTCGTTGCAGTTGGGGCATTGGTCGTCCATGTCGGTGACACCGGGCGCCAGGTAAGTAAGTGACATCACGTCGCGGCCGATTAACGGCAAATCGTTAATGAATTTGCGGTCGACGACCTGCCCGGTGGTGGCATCCTGGGTCGCGATGGTATCGGTCTGCGCATTGACCTCCACGGTTTCCTTGGCGGAGGCGAGTTTAAGAGTCAGGTTCGCCGTGGCATTATCGCTGACATCCAATTTGATATGGGTGCGCACATTCTTTTCAAAGCCCTGCTTCTCCGCGGTAACCGAGTAGACACCTGGCGGGATGGCGCGGAAAAGATATCGACCCGTCTCATCCGACTTGGCCGTGAACTTGTATCCCTTATTTTCGTCGGCGAGAACCACGCTGACGCCCTGCACCACTGCGCCGCTGGGATCGGTCAACAGCCCGCTCACCGTTCCGAAATAGCCTTGGCCGAACATCACCGTTGGCAGTAGGGCGACAATGACGATGGTTAGAAGTTGAAATGCACATTGGCGAACCTGCTGAAGCTTCAAAGTGGATGGATTCATTGGGGGCTCCGTAAACTTGACGATAATGGCAGACTCAACGTTCTTTGGCGAGATGCTGGCGGAGAAACCGGCCGAGCAGTCCTCTTCCCAAGACTATTGAAGCACTGGGGATCTTTTCCCATATTAAAACGTTTTATTTCGGTCCACGGTAATTATGAGAACGTGGGCCCAAAAAAGCAACTCCCCTCCCCATTAAGCGTCTCAGAAGACGATCTTGATAGCCAATTGAACCTGCCGGGGTTGCACAGCCAGATAATTTGTCACCCCAAAATTGGGGTCGCCGGCGTAGGTGTCGGGCGTACCGAACACCGGATGATTGAAAGCGTTGTGGGCTTCGAGGCGCAACTCCATGCGCACTCCCTCGTGCACATTGGAAAGCAGGAACTGCTTGGCGATTGACAAGTCACTGGTGAATGAAGTCGGCGTTCGGATGGAACTCGTGGTCCGTCCCGCGTTGCCTAGAGTGTATGGTTCGGGAACCTGGACAACCTGGGGATTGGAGAAGTAGTTATTTACCCAATAACGGTCGCTCCCATGGCTGCGCTCCGGCGTACCCACCAGTTCGGCCGTCTGTGGGCCATAAGTGGGCAGCGATGTGCCGCCATTCGAAGTAAAGAAGCTCAATGGGCGGCCGGAGTGAAGCTCCCAAATGCCATTGGTCTTCCAGCCGCCGATCATCGCATCCAACACGCGCGGCATGTTGCCGAGGAGCGCCTTTCCGTGCCCGATGGGCAGATCGTAGCTGTAGCTGAACTTCAGCATCTGCGGCACGTCGAAAGTCGAAAGAGCGCGCTCCAGTTGCGGCTTGTTGGGATCCGCAAGGGCGTAGCCAGAGTTGGAGCCATAATTCCCCAGCCAGGCGACGTTGGTGTCATACATCGAGGACTCGTCGATCGACTTCGACCAGGTATAGCTCACCATGAGTTCAAGGCCGTTGGTGTAATGCTTGGATAAGTTGACTTGGAGAGCGTTATAGCTGGCATTCGCGGTGGGTGGAACATCGGTCGTAACGCTAGTGAACTCCTTATCGGGAAGTTCCAGTTGAACCGCTTGGACCATCGGGCTGGAGAGGATGCTGTTCGGGTCGCCTATGGGCCCACCGTTGACAGCGGCAAAGGGATTCATGACGTAGTTAGTAAGGCAGGGTATGCTTTTCATTGGCACCGGGCACGGGTTGTTTGGATCAGCGGCGGTGGTGGGATAGCTTTCCACCCCAGCACCCAGAACATCGTAGTTGTTGCCGCCGGCGAGGTAGAGGCGGACTCCTTCCTTCCCGATGTAATTCGCACCAACAACAACATTCCAGGGCAATTGGTGTTCGAAGCCAAGAGTCCAGGTCTGCTCGTACGGGGTTCGCGCCGCAGCGTGGGTGCGTAGGGGGCCAACGGCTCCGTAGCCAACGTCATTCAACAGGCCGAGGGAACCTCCCGCCGGCTGAATCAGGCCGTTGGGAAAGGGATTGCTTAGGTGCAAATAGGGAGTCGCGCCGTCATTCTGATAGGTGTAAATGATCCCTGTGGATTGGTTGAAGCCCTGGGACCCGTAGCTCAACAGGCCGTTGGCGCCCGAGCGAGTTTGGCCAAAGTAGATCCCGTATCCTCCTCTCATCACCGTCTTGGGCGTGATCTGATAGGCAAAGCCCACTCGCGGCTGAACGTCTTTCCAATCGGTGAGCCAGTTGGTGCGCACGCTGGAACTGTTAAATACCTCGCCGCCTAGGAGGGGATTAGTGACGTACACTCCGGTGAGCGGATCGATGTAGGAGATCTTGCCGCCGTTGAGCGGATTCGTCGCATTTGGATCGAACCAATTCATGCGATTGTGGCGTTCGGTTCTGGGCAGCGAGACGTCGTAACGGAATCCCAGATTTAACGTAAGATTGCTCGTCGTTTTCCAGTTGTCTTGGACATACCATGCATATTGGTAGTTCTCGGTCGCCGGTTCAAACTGGATTTGGTATCCTCCCCCCATTTGGCCCATCAGGAAGCTGGCCATTCCGTCTCCGCTGGGACCGATCGCCGCCGACAAACCTTGAGGGTATTGTGAGCTGCCTGTGTCATTAAAACCGAAAGTGCCATTCGGGGCATTTGTCTGGATGTAATTTTGCTGGTGCAAGCGGCCCTCGAATCCGAACTTCAACTCATGGTGGCCATGGATCTTGCTTACGATGGTAGAAAACTGCCCGGTATCCTGGCCCTGCTTGTAATTTCCATACGGATCACCGCCGGCGCTGGTATAGCCGGCGGAATAGTATCCGCCACCAATAAACATGGCAGGAACACCGACAAAACCGTTTGAGTCCAGGTAGGATGGAAAACCCAGCGTACTGAGAGGATTGGAGTTCCGGCTTGGATCGTAGTTGAAGATCAGCTCCGTGCCGCGGGAGAAACCCAAGGTAGTGGTCAGCAGCAAGGTAGGACTAAAAGTATAGGTGTCGCTGAGGGCGAACAGGTGGGCGTTGCCCGTGTTTTTTCCGCCGCCGCAGGGATCGATGAAAGAGGTGAAGCAGCGGAAGGCGGTGTACTTATTCCAGTTCTGCGAATACTTCGCGCTCAATAAGTTCTTTTCGCTGAAGCGATGGTCGATTTTCACATCGTACTGCTCGTTATTGCTGGGGGATGCCCCCGAGGCGATCCAATTATCGTAGATCGTTGGGCTGGCCATGTTGGGGGTCGGATTGGGGAACAGGTTCATCATCTTCAGCGCCACAGGATCAATCAGGTTGCCGGGTACGCCGGGCGTCGGCTGGAGGTTGGCAGGTAGCCCCTGGCTTGGGGGAGCCCCGGGGCTGATATAGGTACCAACATTGTTGAATGGAATGGCGGCGCTCCTTATCGCCCCTGCTACGCCGTTGGGATCGATGCCATAGAGGCTGCTATAAGGGTCAAATATCTGCCCGCTTGAAACAGAGCAGATTCCGCTGGAATTGAATGAGCCGCCGTAGAATCCGCACAACTCGCCGAAATCGCCGGTGCGTTCCCTAGTGCTGGGTACGCCCGCCTGGTAGGTGCCCATGTAAGTCTGGATCGTGCCGTCCCAGTCGAAGAAGAAGAAGGTCTTGTTCTTGAAGATTGGACCGCCAAAAGTGCCGCCAAAATCGTGCCGGTGCACCGGAGGAATCGAAACTCCATTCTCGTCGTTAAACCAGTTATTCGCGTCGGTGAGTGTGTTGCGGATGAAGTCGTAGGCTTCTCCATGGAAGCTGTTCGTGCCGGAACGAGTGATCATATTGACCACCGATGCGCCGGAAAAACCGTACTCCGCGCTGAAGTTCGACTGTTGCACCTTGAATTCTTCGATCGCCTCTGGCGAGGGAGTGTAGGTGGTCTGGGTAATGCCGCCATTGGGTTCGAAGTTCGTAATGGAGGTGCCGTCCATCAGGATGTCGGCGCTGGCGCCGCGGCTGCCGTTGGAAACAAAATTAGTCCCTGTATCGCCGACGCTGTTCGCGTCACTCATATCGGTTACGCCTGGAGTGAGGTACACCAGGTCGAGCGCATACCGGTCTATCAGAGGCAGATCGTTAATCGCCCTGCGGTCGATCACCGTGCCGGTCACGGCATCTTCGGTGGCAATGCTTTGCGTCTGGGCCTTGACCTCAACGCTCTGCGTCCCTCCGGCGATCTTCAGCGTCAGATTGGCCGTCGCGTTCTCGGTGACATTCAATTTGATGTGCGTACGGACGGTTTTCTCAAACCCTGTCATCTCCGCCGTCACGGAATACAGACCCGGCGGAATCGAAACAAAAAGATAGCGTCCAGTATTGTCCGACTTGGCCGTGAACTTGTATCCCTTTTCTTCGTCGGTGAGGACCACGCTGACGCCTTGCACAACTGCGCCGCTGGGGTCGGTCAACAAGCCGCTAACAGTTCCGAAGTAGGCTTGGCCGAACAGCACCGCTGGCAGCAGGACGATGATGACGATGGTTAGAACTTGAAACATGCGCCGGCAAACTCGCCGCAATATCAAAACGGATGAACTCATGCTGGGCTCCAGGGTCGAAC
>JBAVYO010000021.1:0-5204 GCA_049698855.1 Terriglobales bacterium | reverse complement strand
GTTGCCCACTCGGATGATAATCACAGCCTATAATCCACATGACTGGCTCCTTTCGTCCCGAGCGCTTGGTCTTTAGACAACCTAAGTATCGGGCTTGAGGAGCCGTCGTGGTTATGAAATCAAGCGGCGTCTCCGCCACGTTCTTCGTATCCACCACAACCTGCACTGGGCGCGGCTTCTCATTCTCCATCTGGCGCAGGTTGGTCGATGCGATCTGGCAGGCATACAGCGCCACCCCGCCGACTTCTGATCGATCTTTCTTTCCAGCACCATCATCGCCACCTGCCGCACCACCATCTGGATCGGCGTCGCGTCGTCGAACACTGGGAACAATATCTGCCCTACCGTCTTATTTCCGTCGCCGCGCACTTTCACACGCTCCGGCCGGCACTCCTGATGGTGATAACAGAATTTCCCCATTCTTCAGCGCGGGCGAGCCGCACTGCGTCCCATTCATCTTGATATGCTGGCACCGCCGTATCTCCGCTGGATAATCCATCGACCACATCCTCCGCCCTTTTCCCGTCTTCCGCCGTTCGAGGCCAATAAAAAACGCAGCCCCGAAAGGCCGCGCTGCTTTCTTGCTATCCATATTTATTATCTCACTTAGGAGAAGGTAATCCGCCAACTTAGTCGTAGTTATATTTCCAACCAATCGAGTAACTTGCCGCGATTCGTGTAGGTTCTCCCTATTGACAGAAATTCGCCTAAACAAAAACAATAGCTCCTTATTTCACAAAGATGTAGAAGGAATCCACCGCTAACTGATTGATTCCAAAAGATCGATTCAGGAGGGGTATCGATACCAACCAGTAATGGCTCTTTACCGCAGCCGCGCCCAAACCTCAGCCGCGGCCACGCGCTTCGCAATCGCCGGATGCGAATGGAAGAACCACTCCACCCAGCGAGAAGGTGTCTTCTCGGCCAAATTTTGTTCGGCCAGCTTGTTCATGGAAGAGATAAATGGCGCGACGTGCGCTACCGACTCAAAGCAGTAGCGATCGGCCTGCCGCTCGTTGAAACGCGAATAGGCGTTCAGCGCGGGCATCAGCAAGAAGGAAAGCACGGTCGAGACCAGAATCAGCAGCGGCAGATCCGCGAAGTCGGACAGCGATTCAAACATGTTCCGCCGCTCTACCGCATAATGAAGCACTTCGTTCGCCAGCCAGAAACCAAACAACGTGATTCCAGCCTGCACCAGAATGCTCTTCAGGATGTGGCGATGCACTTGATGGCCGAGTTCGTGCGCCAGTACCGCCTCGATTTCATCATCCGAATAATTGTCAAGCAAGGTGTCGGCGAGGATGATGCGGCGGGTCGCTCCGAGGCCGGTGAGCGCGGCATTCGCCTTCTTACTTTTCTCCGAAAGATGCCAGCGATACACGCCGCGCACCCGAGTGCCCGCGCGCTCGCTGAGCACGATCAAACGCCGCTTCAGCTCATCGTTTTCCAGCGGCTCGAACTTGTAAAACATGGGAAAGAGCACAACCGGCGCAAGTTGGGCGAGCAACACCATCAGGCCAAGAAACACGGCCCACGCAATCAGCCACCAATGTTGCGGGGTCTGGCGCATGAGCAGGTAGATCAGCTCAACCACAATGGTGGCCATCACGAGCCCGATGAGCAGACCTTTCGTCTCATCCCACAGCCACGAACGCAGCTTCTGGTTAGAAAGATGAAAACTATGCTCGATGCGAAATCCGTAGTAGTCGAGCGGCAGGCCGAGCGCTTTGCCGATGAGCATCAGCATCAAAACATAAAGAAACACCGCGAACGTATAGTTCTGCCATGCGGCGCGATAGGCCACATCGCGCAGCGTTGCCGACCAGCCCGTCCCCAGCAAGACGATGAGCAAGCCGAGTCCGATGGCGAAGTCGCCCACGCCCATCCACCGCTTGATGCGGTTATAGCGGCGCGACTCAGCGGTGTCGGCGGGAAGCGGTATGGTGTTCGTTGCAGCCATAACCCCGAAACCTTGTCATTATCCTACCGTGTTTCGCCTTGCGCCAGACGCGAAAGTGCCGGAAGCGATTAGGCAAATGGCCTGTGAAGTCACGGCATTCGGTTGAGCCTCAGCCGTTCGCTCTCTCCGCTACCAGCATGGACTGGAGAATCTGCTCCGAGACCTCTTTGACTGCGGCGGGCGAGTGCGCCAGAAACAGTGTATTGGTCTTGTCGTTTTCGCCAATGGATTTCAGGGTATCGAAATACTGCGTGACCATCACCAACTGCATGACCTCTTTCGCGGACGCGCCTTCAACCACTTTCTGAAACTGTTCAATCGAGACCTGCAGCCCTTCGATGATGGCCCTCCGTTGATTTGCGATGCCCTGTCCTTGGAGTGCTTTGCTTTCCGCCTCGGCCTCGGCCTTCTTGACGACCAGAATCTTCTCGGCCTCACCTCTGGCGTTGGCGGCAACCTGTTCGCGCTGCGCCGCATTGATATCGTTCATGGCCGACTTCACTTTGGCATCGGGAACAATGTCGGTGACCAGCACGTTCACAATTTCGTATCCGAATGTCGCCATGTCGGCATCCAGTTCCTGCTTCACGGCCGCGGCGATGCTCGATTGCGAGGCAAACACTTCGTCCAGCGTCATCCCTGGGACGTGGCCCAGGATTACCTGCTCTACATACGATTTGATCTGCGCCACCGGGTCGGACAACTTGTAGTAGGCGTCGTAGACTTTTTCGGGACGAACGCGATTCTGCACGGAAATCGGAATGGTGACGAACACGTTGTCTTTGGTCTTCGTCTCCATGGTCAGAGTGATTTGATTTACACGCAGACTTACCAGGCCGGTCACGGTATCGAAGAAGGGCCGCTTCCAGTTCAATCCCGGTTCGGCCACTCGAAGGAACTTGCCGAATCGCGTGATCACGGCGACTTCCGCTGTGCGCACGGTGAAGAAGCTCGCCAGAATCAGGTAGAGAACGATGAGAGCCAGAATCCCAAACGGAACCCAATACAGTTGATCCACGTGGTTTCCTCCACTGCTTCTATGAGAAGCAAGCCAGATTATATCCCTCATTTTCTTGTTGGAGTCCAGGTAAGTAAGTGGTTTCAGGATCGTGTAAAACCGGAATTGACGGGAACGTTCGCGCCTATCCCTGCCTGGCGAATCGCTCGCCGCTCTCAAGAATTTCCTCGACCAGTTCCGGCGTTGCCGCCTCCACGTAGATTCGCAGCAGGAGCTCGGTTCCAGAGGCGCGAAACAACACCCACGGGTCGGCGCCGTTTCCATTCTTGGGAGCATCGAGATAGAGCTTCACCCCATCGCGATCTTCTTTGCGCAACACCACGTATGATCCAATCTTGGCCGTTCCCGCATCGCCCGCACGCCGCACCGCTTCATTCTTCAATTCGTCGGAAATATGCAGATCGCGCCGCCCATAGTAATGCGCGCCATATTCACGTTGCAGATCTGCGACCAACTGCCCGAGCGGCTTGCCTTCTTCCGCCATCACATTCGCCAGCAGCAGAGAGTTCAGAATGCCATCGCGCTCCGGCAAGAAGCGGCCGTATCCGATGCCGCCAGATTCTTCTCCGCCGATCAGAATTTCATGCTCCATCATTAAATCGGCGATGTACTTGAAGCCGATGTTGCACTCGTACAATTTACGCCCATACTTGGTGGCGATACGGTCCATCATGCCGGTGGTGTTGAAGGCGCGCACCACGCCGCCCGGCCATTTTTTGTACTCCAGCAGCCATTGCAGCAGTACGCACATGCACTTGTGGGAATCGACAAAGCTGCCGTCCTCGGCCACCGCGCCGATGCGGTCGGCATCGCCATCGGTCGCAAGCCCCGCGTGGCATTTCTCTTTCACCACCGTTTCCTGCAAGAGCGCCACGTGCGGCAGAATCGGCTCGGGATTGATTCCCGGAAACAGCGGATTCACCTCCTGCCGAATGGCGATATAGCGAATTCCGTTCTTGTCGAAGATTCCCGGCAGTACGCCACGGCCCGAGCCATACATTGAATCGATGGCGAACTTGAGATTCGCCTTGCGGATCAAATCAAGATCGGCGAATTGGCAGATGCCGTCCACATAGGCCGCTTTCAGATCGACCTCTTCGATTTTCGCGGGTGTGGGTGCGGTCGGCATCGCGCCGCGAGCCAATTCCTCCTCGATGATCCTCATGATTGCTGGCGTAGCCGAGCCACCAAATTTAGCTTTGAACTTCACACCGTTCCAGTTCCACGGATTGTGGCTCGACGTAACCATGACACCACCGGCCGCGCCCAGCTTTTTCACGTTGTAGGAAACGGCCGGCGTCGGAACGTAATCGTTCGACAGGAGCACAGGGACTCCCGCGCCGGCCACGACTTCCGCCACTATGTGCGCGGCGCGGCCGGAGAGAAAACGCGTGTCATAGCCAATGATGACGCCCTTAGCCGCGTCCTCGTTCTTCACAACATAAGAGGCAATCGCGCCCGCTACCCTGCGGATATTTTCAAAAGTAAAATCGTCCGCGATAAGGCCGCGCCAGCCATCGGTTCCAAATTTGATTTGGGTCATTGGTTTACAGTCGTTGGTCGTTCCTCGTTCGTCGTTGGTCGCTCGTTGTTCGTTGTTCGCTGCCGGCTATCCGTCGTTCGCATCTCGCTCTGCCTTGCTCACCCTTTTTGGCCGCGGAGAGCACGTTGGTCGCCACCCGTCTTCCCGAACGACGAACGACCGAAGATCAAAGACGGACGACGATTACACAAGCTTCTCCATCTTCCTCTCGTCCAAATACTTCACAACTTTCCCGACATCCTGCGAGTGATCGAGCGTCGTGATCAGCAAGGCGTCCTCGGTTTCCACCACAACCAGGTTACTTACGCCGACTGCAGCCACAAATTTGCCCGGCGCATGGACGTAATTGTTCGTCGCATTCAGGGCGAAGCTGCTGGCGGCGTTCATCAGATTTCCATCCCGCGCCTTGGTCTTCGCCAGATGATGCTCATGCAGCGCCGTCCACGATCCCAGATCGTTCCAGCCGAAATCCGCAGGCAAGCAGAATATGCGCGATTCGCCTTCGCCCTTGGCTGAGCGCGGTTCCAGCACCGCGTAGTCAACGCTGATGTTCTCGCATTTCGGGTAGAGCTTGCGGAACGTCTCCGCGAATTTGCGCGTGCCGTAAGAGCCCGCAATCTTTTCCAGAATGGCCGCGGTCGCAGGTAAGTGCTCGCGCAGTGCGCTGACCAGGGTGTCGG
>JBAVYO010000020.1:0-9436 GCA_049698855.1 Terriglobales bacterium | reverse complement strand
GGACTGACGGCCGTGCTGGTGGGAAGTGTGCTTGTCTTTCTGATCTCGCATACATTCACCCGGCCCCTCGACAACCTAGTAGATGGCGTGCGGGCGCTGGAGCAAGGGGATTTCGAGTATCCGCTGGAAGCGCGAGGCGGGGACGAAGTGGCGGAGGTGACGGGGACGTTCGCGCGGATGCGAACCAGCCTGCAGAAAACGCAACGCGAATTGCTGGATGCGGAGCGGCTGGCGACCATCGGGCGAATGGCGAGTTCGATTTCTCATGATCTCCGGCATTCGCTGGCGGCGGTCATGGCAAACGCGGAGTTCCTTTGCGAAAGCAAGCTGACTGCGGTGCAACGGGAAGACCTCTATGCGGAAATCCGCGTCGCCGTGAATCAGATGACCGACCTGATCGAATCGCTGCTGGAATTCTCCCGTACGCGAGAGTCGCTGCGGCCTTCCTATGGAGATGTGGGATCGGTCGTGGGCCGCGCGGTGCAGGCTGTGCGGGCGCACCCGGAGTTCCAGAAGATACGGATTCGCACCGCCTCGGAAGGCCTGACAGAAGGATGGTTTGACTTTAAGAAGCTGGAGCGTGTCTTACTCAATCTGCTGCTCAATGCATGCGAAGCTGTGCCGGCGGACGGCGGTGAGATCGACATCAAGCTGGAACGCGTGGGCGAGAAGCTCGAGATTCGCATTGCGGATAATGGCCCGGGAATCGCGGAGGCGGTGCGGGAGCGGTTGTTCGAACCGTTTGTAAGTCACGGCAAGGAAAACGGCACGGGAATGGGGCTCACGGTGGTGCAGAAAATCCTGCAGGACCACGGTGGCGACGTGATAGTGGAGCAGACGTCGGCCACGGGGACCATATTCCGCATCGACATTCCGCTGAGTCCAGCGCCGGAGAGCGTGCTGGCCACCAAGCACACGACTACCTAAGCGCATTGCATCTGTGGGGAAGCCTCGCAAGCAGACGACATCCTTGTGCCCGTGGAGGGAATATGAGCAAAAAGTGCTGGTTCGCGACTTTGCGACGCGAAGAATTATGGGCGCTACGAGGCGTGGGGACCGTTCCGGCGTGGGCTCTTCTGGCGCTCATTGCGTTGTTCGCTTCGCCGGTTGTCGCGCAAGAGGGCGTTCCGGCGGAAGCGGTCTCCGCGGATTCGCTGGCGCGGGCGGTGCACGAATTGAGCGATCAGGTGCGCGAACTGCGCGCGACGATTGCAGAGATGCGGTCGGATTCGGAGCAGGCACGCGCGGAAACGCGAGAACTACGCCGAGAACTGGAAGCGCTGCGTGAAGGAAGCAGCGAGCAGAACGCGGTTGTTGTTGAGAGCGAGGTTGCCGGGCAGGGCAGCAGCGCTTCGGACGCTGCGGCCTCGCAGCGAACCTGGCCTCGCGACTTGCTGAGTTCCGCTCAAATTGAACAGGGAACCGGGGAGCAGAATAAATCGGCGCGCGCAGCGACGCTCGACGAGACTTACGAACTGCTGAGCGGAAAGATCGACGATCAGTATCAGACGAAGGTGGAGAGCGCGTCGAAGTACCGCATGCGTATCTCCGGCATTGCGCTGATGAATCTGTTTAGCAATCAAGGGACGGTCGATAACATCGATCTGCCGATGCTGGCATATCCGAACGCGACGGGCAGTTCGGGAGGCAGTTTTGGGGCGACTTTGCGCCAGTCTGAAATAGGATTCGAAGTGTTCGGGCCGCGCGTAGCCGGCGCGAAGACAAAAGCCGATCTGCAACTGGATTTGGCGGGAGGATTTCCGACGGTGCCGAATGGCAGCGAATCGGGGCTGATGCGGTTGCGGACGGCCGCGATGAGAATGGATTGGGAGAACACTTCGGTTGTCGCGGGCCAGGATGGAATTTTCTTCTCGCCGAATTCGCCAACATCGTTTGCCACGCTGGCGACGCCCGCGCTTTCTTATGCCGGGAATTTGTGGGGCTGGGTGCCCCAAGTACGCGTGGAACACAAAGTTGCTTTGGGAGATGAATCGAGCCTGATGATTCAGGGAGGGATTCTGGATCCCGTGAGCGGAGAAGTGCCGGGCGCGAGTCCCTACCAGCAGGCGGGACCTGGAGAGTCATCGCGACGGCCTGCTTTGGGGACCAGAGTGGCATGGACGCGCAACGTGTTTGGGCAACCGCTGCGCCTCGGCGTGGGAGGTTTCTACGGCCATCAAGACTATGGCTTTGGACAAAACGAAGACGCATGGGCCTGGATGAGCGACCTGGAAATCCCGCTTGCGTCCCGGTTTTCGCTCACTGGCGAGGTCTATCGCGGCCGCGCGCTGGGAGGGTTCTACGGAGGATTTGGACAAAGTGTACTTTTTAGCGGCCCGCCTGGGAGCATCTACACGGAAATCCGCGGCTTGAATACGGTCGGCGGTTGGGCCCAATTGAAATATCGTCCCGCGCGAAAACTCGAATTCAATGTTGCGTTTGGAATGGATAATCCTTATGCCAAGGACCTTGAGTATTTTTCGAATCCGCAGTCTTATGGAGACGCGGCGCTGGCAAGAAACCGTGCGGGTTTCGCGAACGTAATTTACCGTCCACGGTCGGATCTGCTGTTTTCAGCGGAGTACCGTCAGATCGAAACGAACGCAATTCAGACCGGGTTGAGCGGTGCAGGACACTTGAACCTTGCGATGGGAGTACTGTTCTAAGTGCCCTGCCAGAGCGAGAGACAAGAGTTGTGCGATGAAGCTTAGAACAAACTTGATATACGTGCTGGCCATCTGCGCGGGTGCGTCGCTGGCGACCGCGCAGGGTCTGTCCGTGCAGCCGCCCTCGGTGACGACGGTCCGAGGCCGCGTCGAAGTTGTTGGCGGAACCAGCACCGATCGAAAAAAGACGCGGCAGACAAAGACGAGTCGCACGACGACTAGCGAAGCGGGCAGCGCCCCGGCGGCACACGCCAGCGACAGCGCCGCGAACACTCGCAGCGGCGCAATTCCGCTCACGGTGGTGTGGCTCACCGCAGCTCCGGGCTCGGACGTACACCTGGATCCGCCGATCGGTGTAACCAACGCGCGCCTGGTGCAGAAAAATAAAACCTTCGAACCGCGCCTGCTGGTGATTCCGGCGGGGTCGACGGTCGAGTTCCCCAACCACGATCCGTTTTTTCACAACGTATTCTCGCTGTTTGAAGGCAAGCGATTCGACCTTGGTCTTTACGAAGCTGGCACGTCGCGCACCGTGCGCTTTGACCGTCCTGGAGTCAGCTACATTTTCTGCAACATTCATCCGGACATGCACGCCGTGGTCATCACCATGTCGACACCCTTATATGCAACCGCCAACAGCGACGGGCTGGTTACCATCGCCAACGTTCCTTACGGGCGATATACGTTGCACATCTGGAGCGAGAGCATGGGGCCGGAGAATGACAAACCAGTGACGCGAGAAATCACAATTGGCGAGAATGCCGCATCGCTGGGAGCAATTCATATCCCGGAAGCTGCCGGCCAGCGAATGGCTCATAAGAATAAATACGGCAGAGAGTATGACGAGCCGACTCCGGACAATGGCTTGTATCAGCAGCGCTGAGCGTCCGGCGCTGAATGTCGTATAGCGGCCGGGAAAATTGCAAGCCGGCAAGAATCGAATTGTAGCTTCACTGCAAATTTCTTCCTTTACAGGCCGCCGCCGTCGGAAGCTGGGACCGCAAGAGTAACTTCTTTTTCCGATTCTCTCCTATCGATATTCCTGCCGAGCATTCGTCACTTCGGACCTTCCAGATCACAACCTCGCCGAACCATGAATTAAAATTCAAAGAGGCCTCGCGCATTGATTCAAGCCTTATTCCTTATATGGATAGCATCGACAAGGCGAATGTATCGATGAGAGTCAATATTCGAGGAGTAAACATTTGTGGCTCCCGGTCATGCTGCGCCGCTCCATCGGTGAAAGAGAGGCGGACTGACTTCCCGCATCCGGCGCGGCTTCTGGCATGAAAAATATTTTGTACATGTCCAAAGATAATTGTTGACAACTCATTCACACGGTTGTAACTTCACGCGCTGAGGGCAACTGCCGGGAAGACTCCCTCTCAACCCGCGAAGGCCCTTACAAAGAACAATTTAAAAAAAAATTAAAGAAAGACCCTGTTTCCCTGAGACAAATAATCGAGTGCTGAATTCCCAGCAAGGCCCACTCGGCGTATCTTCGCCGCATCTCGCAGTTTCCCGTCCTGTGTTTACTCCCGGATCTGTATCTAATTTTGGAGGCCCCATGAGGCTTGGTTCGCGTTTCCTGTCGTTTCTCCTTGTTCTTTTCGTCCTCGTCGCAGTTTCAACCACAACGTTGTTCGCATCGATTCACACCACAGCATCTCCCAAGGTGCGGATAACCTCCAAGGTTGATAACAACAAGCGCACGACTCTTCATCGTCATGTGCCGACAGCCGTGAGGAACGGTATGGACATGGGCCGTGTCGAGCCCACCACCCCGGTCGAGCACTTGGTTATGGTGCTGAAATCCGACGAAGACCAGAAGCGCGAGATCCGGCGCGTCATCGACGAGCAACAGGACAAGCACACGCAGAACTACCACCAGTGGGCGACGCCGGAAGAATTCGGCGAGCACTTCGGCGTCCACGACTCCGATATCGAGAACATCAAGGCTTGGCTCAGCAGCCAGGGTCTCACCGTCGAAGGCGTCAACAAGAGCAAGCGCGTGCTGCACTTCAGCGGCACCATCGGCCAACTCGAAGGCGCTTTCCACGTCCAGATGCACTATTTCTTAATGCCGAACGGCGAGACCCACGTCTCGAACGACCGCGACATTACGGTTCCCACGGCGCTCGCTACCGTGATTGGCGGCGTTCCCACATTGAACGACTTCTTCCGCAAGTCGCACATGGTGGATGTTGGCCGCTATAGCCGCTTTAAACCTGGTCCCAAGTACACTGCTTCCACTTCCACGCATTACGTCTCGGCCACTGACTTCGCCACCATCTACAATTCGGCGCCCCTCTTGGCTCAGGGCATCAACGGAACCGGCGTCACCATCGGTATCGTCGGCCGTTCCGACATCCTTCTGAGCGACGTGCAGGCCTACCGCCAGATGATGGGTCTTCAGGCCAACGATCCTAACTTCATTCACGCCGGACAGGATGCCGGCACGCTGCCGGGCGATGACGGCGAATCCGATCTCGACGTGGAAATCTCCGGTGGAATGGCTCCCGGGGCAACCGTCGACTTCGTGATCGGCACGCCGACGTTCCTCGTCGATGGCATCACGAACTCGTTTGAGTACCTCATCGAAAACAACATCGCCGACATCATCAGCAGCAGCTACGGCGATTGCGAAGGCAATGAGGGCGCGGGCGGCAATCTTTTCAATAACCAGTTGTTCGAGCAGGCAGCAGCCCAGGGCACCAGCGTTTTCATCGCCGCCGGCGATAACGGCCCGGCCGGTTGCGACAATCAGAGTGCTGACCTCTACGAGGTCCTTGGCTATGCCGCACCCGCCGAGGGGTCTACCTGGTACAACATCGCAGCGGGCGGCAGCGAGTTTGACGAAGGCGCGAACGTAGCCACCTATTGGAGCCCCACGAATACTGGCGGTTCTGGGGTGAATTCAGCCCTCACCTACATCCCAGAAGTTCCGTGGAACGAAGCAAAGGATTGCAGCTACGATCCAGCTGGAGAAGCTTGTGGAGAGCTCTGGTCGGGCAGTGGCGCCATCAGCGCTTACTACCTGCAGCCGCCGTGGCAGCGGGGCTCGGGCGTACCCACTTCCGATCCCACGCTCACTCTGGCTAGCGGCGCGACCGGCCTCTGGGTTACCGGGATCAACATCACCAATCCTGGCAGCGGCTACACGACCGCTCCCACAATGACCATTAGCGGCGGCGGTTGCTTGACCGAGCCGTATACAACGGGAGCCGTTACCATATCGGGCGGGTCGATCAGCAGCATCGTCTTCCCCAACGACGGTACACAGGGCGGCACGCTTCACGTCGGCCAGGGTTTCGGCTGCACGTCAGCGCCGACCGTCGCCTTCACGGCAGCGCCCGCGGGCGGCGTAACTGCGACCGCGACCACAACCGTCGGCCAGATGCAGAATATTCTGCCGCTGGTCTCCGGTGTCCCGCATCGCTATACGCCTGACATCGCTTTGAACGCGGCGTCCGGCCATGATGCCACCTTCTACTGCAGTGAAGGTGTTTGCGAGCTGAACTCCAGCGGCGCATTTTTGGATGCCGGTCTGGTCGGCGGCACATCCGTGGCTGCTCCCAGCATGGCAGGTGTCCAGGCCTTGATTAACCAGGCCAACGGCGGACGCCAGGGCATGCCGGGATACATTTACTACGCCCTCTCGGCGGCGCAAAGCGAATCGGCTTGCAACTCCTCGACGCCACCCGCGAATGGCAATACCTGCGCGTTCCACGACATCACCACCGGCAACAACTTCATCTGCGGCGAATCGACTTGCACCACCACCACCGCCCAGATTGGTTTCCCTGCCAAGAGCGGCTATGACATGGCAACCGGCTTGGGTTCGCCCAACGTTGCCAACCTGGCCAGCCAATGGGGCTCTGTGGTATTCAACAGCTCCAATGCGACTCTTAATCTTTCGCAGACCACCTTCCAGCACGGCGCCAGCGTTACGCTGAGTGGCACGGTTGCGGCGGGCTCCGGCAGCGGAACCCCCACCGGCGATGTTGCCTTCATCGTCAGCCAGGGCTCGATCGGCGACACGAACAATGAAACGACCGGCGCGCAGAATGGCCCGGTTGCCTTTGCTACGCTGAGCGGCGGTTCTTATTCGGCCACCCTCAACAATCTGCCTGGTGGCACCTACTATGTGACCGCGCGCTACGCCGGCGACGAAAACTTCGCTTCCAGCCTTTCGGCTGGCGTGCCAGTAACGGTCAGCTCCGAGCCCGGCGCGGTCACCCTCACGCCGTACTTGCTGAACGGCACAAGCTGCGAAATTTCCACTCAAAACTCGTTCAGCTATGGGCAGGACACCCTGATCAACGTGAACGTTGCTGGAGTTTCTGGCAACGGCGCGCCCACGGGCACGGTGGCCCTGACGCTGGACGGCAACCCCTGGACGACCGTCACCCTGGATCCCAACGGCAACGCCTTTGCCTACTCCGGAGCCACCGGTGCCGACACTTCATGTGTCTACGATTACAGCTTCCCCTCAGTCAATATGATCCCCGGCGGCTCGCACAGTATCGGCGCGACTTACTCGGGCGATAATTCGGTTGGGACTGCCACTGCCACACCGGCCAGTATCACGGTAGCGCCCATCAGCCCCGGTACGTTGACCTTCGCCGCAGCCGGGTCGAGTACCGGAGCGGGAGTGATTGCCGCTGGCGCAACCGTCCCATTGGCGATTACTTTCCCGACCGTCAGCGCCCTGACCACATTCGAGCCGACGCCGGGAGCTTCCGGCCCAACCGGCACCATAACCTTCACCGATACCACCACCAGCACGATCATCGGCACCGCGACGGTTAACCCGTATGTGGTTTACGAAAACGAGGGCAGCTCTACGTCCGCAGTGCCGGAGTGGCTCTACAATGCGACCGCAAAGACGACCACGAACGGCATCACGGCGAGCGGAGCCCATTCCATTGAGGCCAGCTACTCGGGCGATACCAACTACACCTCGACGACGGCCACAAGCACAGTGACGGTCGGCGGCACTACGGCAACCACGGTTGCGGTGACAGCGAGCGCCAACCCAACGACTCTGGGCGGGACGCCAACCCTGACCGCTACTATCACAAGCTCACCAGCGACGACTGCGGGCACCGTCACATTCTTTGACGGAACCACGGTTCTCGGACAGGGAAGCACGGTCGGCACGGCTCACACCAGCACGCTCAAACTATCGAGCACGTATCCATTCACCGGCGGCGCACATAGCATTACCGCCTCCTATAGCGGTACGGGCACCACCTCCCAGGCAAGCACCTCCCCAGTCTTCACGGAGAATGTGACCCAGGGAACGATGACCATCAACCTGACCACCAAGACGACGGACGTGAACGGCAACAACTTCTCGTTCTCGGCGTTCCTGCAATGCGTCAGTCCCTGCTCGCAGAACCGCGACACCGGCGCGGAGATGTTCTCGAACATCTATGGGCCGACGCTCAGCGTCGTTAACTTCTACGACGGCGCTACATTACTTGGCTCGGCACCGGCGACGCTCATCACTTATGTACAGGGCGGCTACGGTGATTGGATTGCTCAGTTCACTACGCCGCTCAGTACCGGCGCGCACAGCATCACAGCGAAATACAGTGATACGAACTACGCGTCCGCAACCTCGAACGCGCAGGCGATCACCGTAACCACCGCGCAGACCATTACCTGGGCGACGCCACCTCCGGCGAGTGCCCTCACTGGCAGCACCTTCACGGTAGCGGCCACGGGCGGCGCCAGCGGCAACGCGATCGCCTACACCAGCGCTGGAGCCTGCACGAACTCGGGCGCAACCTACACCATGAACACCGGTAACGGCAGCTGTACGGTAGTCGCTACCCAGGCCGGCAACAGCAGCTACGCGGCTGGGGAGCTTTCCACGTATGTCGCCGCGCTTAAGAATGCTCAGGCGATTACATTCACCACGCCCGCTCCGGCGAGTGCGGAATACGGCAGCAGCTTCACGGTAGCGGCCACGGGCGGCGCAAGCGGCAACGCGGTGACCTTCGCCAGCGCTGGAGCCTGCACGAACTCCGGCGCAACCTACACCATCACCGCGGGCACGGGCACGTGCTCGGTGATCGCGAACCAGGCGGGTAACGCAAACTACTCGGCTGCGCCAACGGTCACGGAAACGACGAGTGCGACAGATTCGAACGGCAGCGTAAGCGTTGCTTCCGGTCTGAATCCGTCGACCTACGGCACGTCGGTCACCTTCACGGCGACCATCACCAGCGATACCGGCGCAGTGAAGGGCCGCAAGAACGGCGCAAAGCCGGCGGTTGTGACCGGAACGGTGACGTGGAGCGCGAATACTGGTTGCTCTCCCAGTTCTATTTCGGGCGGCTATCCGGGCACGGCGACTTGTACCACGTCGAGCCTCGCAACGGGCAGCGACACGGTCACGGGAACGTACGGTGGCGATGGCAACCACAACGGCGGTTCCGGTTCGGTGAGCCAGACGGTCGACCAGGCCAGCACGACCACGGCGGTGGCTTCCAGCTTGAATCCGTCAGAGTACGGCCAGGCAGTGAGCTTCTCGGCCACAGTGACGGGCGCGAGTCCGACGGGCACGGTGCAGTTCTACATCAATGGCAGCCTGTTCGATACGGAGACGCTGGCATCGGGTACGGCTACTTCAGTCAGCACTTCGGCGCTGACGGCGGGAACGTACACGGTAACGGCAACGTACTCGGGCGACACGAACAACACCGGCAGTTCAGGCACGTTGGCGGGCGGCCAGGTGGTGAATGGGTCGAACTCAACCA
>JBAVYO010000019.1:0-6259 GCA_049698855.1 Terriglobales bacterium | reverse complement strand
CCGCAGCTTTTCGTCGCGCGGAAGCGCCAGCTTCGGAGGAGGATCCCGCGGCGGCGGATTTCATGGCGGTGGGTGCCGGTAATCGGTAGGTGCCGGGAATCGAAGGTAGGAAAATTTCTATCGCTTGTTACAAGAAACGGAGAGAAGGCATATGCGGCGAACCGGGCTGAAACTCGACAAAGTTCTTGGAGCTGATCTTCTTAGAGCCAATCTTCTTAGAGCCAATCTTGCTAAACTAGCTGCCGTCGGAATCTTTTTGATTCTGTGCTTTCCCTCGCGTTCAATGGCACAGCAACCAGGCCAAAGGACATTTTCGTCCCCGGAAGACGCGAGCAACGCGCTGGTAACGGCAGCGCAGAGTAATGACGAAAAGGCCATGCTCGATATCCTCGGACCAGACGGAAAACGCGTCGTCTCGTCGGGAGACGACACCGAGGACGCCGAAAGCCGTGCCAACTTCGCACGGAAATACCAGGAAATGCACCGTCTGGTGAAAGAACCGGATGGAACCACGACCTTAGTGATTGGTGCCGAGAATTGGCCCACACCGATACCGCTCGTGCACAAAGGCAACACGTGGTATTTCGACACCGAAGCGGGCAAGAAAGAAATTCTATACAGGCGAATTGGCCGGAACGAGATGTCCGCCATCCGCGTTTGCCAGGAGCTGGCGGCGGCTGAAAAAGAATACTCCACCCAGCGCGGCGAGTACGCCCCGAAAATCTTCAGTGATGAAGGGCAGCACAATGGTCTTTATTGGAAGGCCGCCGATGGCGAGCCCCAGAGTCCCATCGGGCCGCTCGTGGCGGCGGCAGTGGCCGAGGGCTATGTCAAAGGCCAAGCCGGGTCGCCGACTCCTTATCGCGGTTACTATTTCCATGCTCTGACAGGTCAGGGTAAAGATGCTTCCGGCGGCGCGAAGAGTTATATCGTTAACGGCAAAATGACGGAGGGTTTCGCTTTTGTGGCCTATCCTGCCGAATACAAGTCGTCCGGCGTGATGACCTTCATCGTTGGCGATGATGGAGTGGTCTATCAGAAAGATCTCGGCAAAAAGACAGAGGCTTTGGCCAAAGCGATAAAGCGATACAATCCCGATTCGAACTGGCAAAAAGTTGAAGAGCAGCCGAAGGAGACTGCGGGCGGTCAGAAAGCCAAGTAGGGCTCGGCGTCTTTTAGCGTGTCTGGTCCGCCATTCGATCTACGCGAATCCTACAGAGACATAGGACCACAGGTAGTCGGCTTTGCGGCACCCGTGATCGAGCGCTAGACTGTGCGAATGCCGGTCAGGAAGAGCCGGCGAAATCGAAGAAAACCCTGCACAACAACGCAGCACCAACGAAAGCGCAGAAACGATTTTCGCTGGTCGATCCGAGGCACGCATCAAGGCATCAAGGCTTCTTCGCCTTCGCGGGAGGAGCTAGCGCGACGGCAGCTTCGGTGGTGAGCAGAAGGAAAGTGAAAGTCTCCTGCAGGTACAAGCGGACTGTGGTATCGGTATGGCTGAGATAGCCAATAGAGACGTCTTGGCCGATATGAAGGTCAAAATCGCCGCCCCGCGTGGTCAAGACGAACGCGCCAGCAATGGCGGGCGCCCAGATGATTTGATCTTTAACGAGCCGCTTAACGTGTTCCAAGACGGGGTATCCGTGGTCGCTGGTCTCGGCTAGCGCAGTATAGGCGTCGGCGCCGAGTAATACGGCATAGGGGCCATTCACACCCACGAGGCGCAACCGACTCAGGCTCTGCGCAATCGCATCCGGATATTCGCGCACATCGGCGGGGAGCGTCATGATCGGGTTGCTGGTCCCTTGGCGAATACCTCCGATGCCAGCGGCGGCGTAGCCGTCAAATATGGCGGCGTCCTCGGCAAAAGCAATCTGCCGCGCCGCGTCCTTCGCAGGTTGCCAGTCGGAATCGTTCGCGCCACGATCGACATCGTCGATGGACTGGCGACTCAGTTCGAACGGAACACGCAGCTCGACCAGCGCCTTCACCTCGCGCTGGCTCGCGACGATGCCTTTCGCCGGGGCGGCGATCGTCCGCAGGTGGCCGGTGCCAACAGCGGAGAGCGCGACACCAGCCGGTCCGTGCACGTCGACGACGCGCCGTCCGGCGAGGTAGCGCTTGAGCGTACGCGATGCTTCCTCTTCGATCTGAGCCCATGCCGAGTCGGAAATGGGGGCAAGCTCGCGATGAAGGTTATTCATGTCGTATATCTCCTTTGAGAGAACCAATGCCGAGCGAACCGTCGCGCACCGGTGAGATGGATGGAGGGGAATCAGCCTCCGGGGGTGTGGCAGCGGTCTCCGCAACTGCGGGTTGATCTTTCTCAGTTTGATCGTCGTCAGTCTGATCGCCGGTCACGCTCTCCAAGAATGTAGCGGAGGGCACGAAGAACAGGTTTCCGGTAACAGCGCGGCTGAAGTCCAGCAGCCGATCGTAGTTGCCCGGCGGCCGGCCGATGAACATGTTCTCGAGCATCTGCTCGATCGTACGGGGCGAACGGCTATAACCGATGAAATAGGTGCCAAATTCACCGCTCGCAGCCCGTCCGAAGGGCATGTTGTCGCGGAGGATCTTAATCTCTTTCCCGTTCTCTACGATCGTAGTCAGCGCGCTGTGGGCTGACGTCGGTTTCACGGAGTCATCCAATTCGATGTCGGACAGCTTGGTGCGTCCGATGATGCGCTCCTGCGCCTCGGTGGAGAGCGCATTCCACGCGCCAAGATCGTGAAGATATTTCTGCACGATGACGTAGCTGCCTCCGGCAAAACCGCTATCCTCGTCGCCGACGAGTATGGCGTCGACCGCTGCAGCGCCCCTCGGATTCTCCGTCCCGTCGACGAACCCCATGAGATCGCGGTCGTCGAAGTAACGAAAGCCGTGCACTTCGTCCACTGGCGAAATGGCATTTCCGATACGCGCCATGAACTGTGTGGCGAGCTCGAAGCATAGATCCATGCGCTTGGCGCGGATGTGAAACAGCAAGTCGCCCGGCGTGGAGACGGCAAGGCGGGCTTCGGCGCGAATCTCCCGGAACGGATGCAGTTCAGCCGGCCGGGGCGACCCGAAGAGGCGGTCCCACGCGCCGGACCCAAACCCGATCACGCAGGAAAGGGCTCCTTCCAGGTCGCGGAATTCGACCGCGCGCACCAGCGCGGCGACGTCTCCGCAGAACGAACGCACGGTGGCGCGACTGTCAGGGTCCGGTTTTACGGTCGCGACCAAGAAGATCGCGGCGCGAGTAAGCGGCGCGGCGACCGCTTGCGCGACGGCAGGCAAAACACCTGCCGATTGCAGCGCACTCATTGAATTAGCCTCCATCGACTCGGGCATACGATGGCAGTGATCTTAACACCAGGACTGGTCATGACGCTCTTACCTCACGGCGTCCGACGATTCACGCTACTTGCTTAGAAATCTGGTCTCTCAGGCAACTTTCTTGTCTGACTTCTCGGCCTTCTCAGCCAGGAAGCTCAGCAATTCAGCGTTCACTTCGTCCGTGTGTGTCCACGGGATGCAGTGTGGACCGTCCTTCACGACCAGCAGGCGTGCGCCTTGGATGAGCTTGGCGGTGCGTAGTCCCGCAGCCGCGATGGGAAGAATGCGGTCGGCATCTCCGTGAATCACCAGGGTGGGCACGTCAATGCGGGCCAGGTCCTCACGGAAGTCTTCGTGCCAGGTTGGGATACACGCCAGGCTGGCGGTGGCGGAGGCAGTAGCTGCTACGTTCCAGCTAGCTTGGACGGCTTCTTCGCTGACGCGCTTACCGAGCAGCAAGTCGGTGTTGTAGAAGTCCTTGAAGAAGGCAGTGAAGAACGCGTAGCGGTCGGCGACCACTGCTTTCTCGCTGGCTGCAAATACACTGGCATCCACGCCGTCGGGATTGTCGCCGGTCTTGAGCAGGTACGGTGGCACACCGGAGATAATCACGGCTTTGCTCACGCTCTTGGAGCCGTATTTTCCGATGTAGCGCGCCACCTCGCCTCCGCCCATCGAAAAGCCGACTAATGTGAAATCGTGCAGCTTGAGGTGGGTGACCAGCTTGTGAAGGTCCTCCGCGAACGTGTCGTAGTTGTAGCCTGCGGTCGGCTGGCTGGAGCTGCCGAAGCCTCTGCGGTCGTAGGTAATCACCCTGTAACCCGCTTCCAGTAGCGCGGGTACTTGCTTCTCCCAGGAAGCGCCGCTCAATGGATATCCGTGGATCAGGACAACCGGTTGGCCCGAGCCATGGTCCTCGTAATAAAGCTCGACGTTGGCTGAATTTTCTTTCCCGACTGTAACGTATGGCATTGCTCTTCTCCTTTGCTGCTGCGATGGATAAGTTTGCGATTGGCAGGGTCGTGACTGCGATTGACCAGGCTTCGAGCCAAGGCACCGTATTGACGACGGGGCTAGCTTGTACTGCCTGGCGGCCGTTTCTCGCCAGAACTGCATAACATGAGGGTGCACCGCTCCACGCGAGAGCGCAATTGGACGTTCGTATTGGTTTACCGGAATCCCTCCCATCGGATCGCAAGGGAATTGCAAGCAGATCGAAAGCCTCAAGGCCGAAGCTAGCGATCCTACTCTTGGGGCTAGTCCAGTTCGATAATGCCGCGCTTCAGTCCAATGGTTACGGCGTGGGATCGATCATTAGCGCCAAGCTTGGACAATATATTTGACACGTGGCTCTTGACGGTCGCTTCGCCAATCGAGAGCCGATCAGCGATCAGCTTATTTGCATTGCCAGCAGCGACCAACTTCAATACGTCGATTTCACGTTCGGTTAATTCGTCATCCATGGCGTGTTCCGCCAACTCAGCGGCGATGTCCGGAGGAATGCGCTTCTGTCCGGCGTGCACGGCACGGATCGTTTCCAGCAGTTCCTTATGCACATGTCCCTTGAGGATATAGGCGCGTGCGCCAGCGCGAAGGGCTCGCAATACCTGGGTGTCGCCGGTGTAGGTCGTCAGAACGATAATGCGAGCGTTGGGAAATTCTTCATGAATACGGCTGATTGCTGCAATGCCGTCTAACCCGGGCATCTGTAGGTCCATCAAAGTTACGTCCGGCCGGCTTGACCGGAACGCGTCGATGGCTTCTTCTCCGTTCGACGCTTCCGCGACCAATTTGAGGTCCGGTTCGGCATTTACGAGTGCCGCGATCCCCTTGCGCAGAAGAGGGTGGTCGTCGACCGTGAGGATGCGAATCAGGTTAGGAGCGCTGTCCACGATTTGTCACTTTCCGAAATAGTCTTGACCCAACACTCTCACGCGATGCTTCATAGGCAACCGCAGCAGGAACGGAGAGCTGAACTTCAGTGCCAGCCCCAGCCTCGCTCCAAAAATCCAAGTGGGCCCCCATTCTCTCAGTGCGTTCGCGGAGGCCTCGTAATCCCCAATGCCCGGCCCTTCCACCCTCCTTCAACACCTTCGGATCGATGCCGCTGCCATCGTCCCGAATCCTAACCCGAAGCATGCGATCATCGTATCGGATTTCGGCCTCGATCCGGTGTGCGTACGAATGCCTATACGCATTTCGCAGTATTTCGAATGCGATCCGGCAAATCTCATTCTTGGTGGCCGGAGACAAAGTTCGCCGCTCGCCCTCCTCAATCAGATCGAAAACGGGCGGCTCCTGGTCCGCCGAGTCGGGGTTCGCAGCTCCGGAAGCCGCCAGTTCTTGACTCGTGGCCTTGAGTAAGTCCGCGAGATCGCTCTCGGTAATTGGCTCAGAACGTAGGCCCTGAATGGCATTCCGTCCCTCCGCGAGCGCCTTCTCGGTCTCATTGATCGCATCGTCAAGAGATCGCATCGCTTCGTCGGGTTTTCGAGGCATCAGATTTCGAACGGCCTGAAATTGGAACATCAGTCCGTGCAAAGTTTGCAGCAAGGTATCGTGGAGATCTCTCGCGATGCGGGTGCGCTCGTTGACCCGCGCTTCCACGCCGATTTCGAACTGGTGGTGTAATTGCCGGACGCGAATTTGATAGATGACCCACATCAGAACCAGAAAGGCAGCCGCGCAGAATGCGCGAAACCATGTGGTCTGGTAGTACGCGGGAAGAATAGAAAAGTCCAGGGAGGCTCCGGCTTGGTTCCATACCCCGTCGTTATTACACGCGATGACACGGAAGCGGTAGTGACCGGGACGCAGATCATTGTAGAAAGCCTGACGCCGCGTTCCCGGATCTTGCCAGGATGCGTCGTGGCCCTCAAGGATGTAGCGAAACAGGACCTTTTGCGGCACGACAAAGCTGAGAGCAGTGTAGTCA
>JBAVYO010000018.1:0-35751 GCA_049698855.1 Terriglobales bacterium | reverse complement strand
GGGAAGTGCGAAACTGCTCGACGGCATGCCCCTGCGCGCAGAGCATGCGTCGCTCCAGTTCGACCACCGTATCCTCACCGCCCCACCCGGGAGCGTACGAGTCATGCACCTGAAGGATGCGCAATCTGCTGTTGAAGTCGGTCATCATCGTGGTTTCACCTGTCCAGTAACCTTCGAGCGAATGGCCGCGGCTGCGGCTTGCACCGAGAAAGAGGATCGCGCTATGCGGCATTGCAGTTCGATGCCGCCAAATCCCCAGAGCGTATGCCGCTTGAGCAGCAGCGCATTTAGGCCTGCACTCGCGCGAGCAATGGAATTTCTGCCCGGTTGCCCGATCAGGCCGAGGGGAATCCCGGCATCCTGAACGGCGCCCAAAATCGCCGGAGATACGTTGCCATTCGGATAAGCGATCACTTGCGGCGCCTTGCCGGCGACCTCTTGCAACCAATCCTGTGCCTGCCCGATCTCGCTGGCCACATCCAGGATCGGATAGTTGGTCAGAATGGCGTGATCGCAGGTGTGGTTCCCGATTTCGACCAGAGGATGGCGCGCGAATTCAGCGAGTTCGTCCGGGGTGAAGGGCCGGTCGGTATCGGAAACGGTTTGAAAAGCTGCCTGTCCGAACTCTGCGATCAGCCGCTGTTCGATTTCACAAGTGCGCAGATGCTTGAGTGACGCGCGCACGCCATCAAGCCGTGCCTTTTCCCAGCCGAGCTTGCGCGCCTCGCGATACAAGACGTCCCACCAGAAGGGTTTTCCCGTACGCACATGATTGGCGGAAATCGAGAACAACGCAGGCACATGAAATTCTTCCATCGCCGCGAGCGCCCGCCGGTTGTTCGCGTATCCATCGTCGAAACTGATCATGGCGTACTTTCCGGCGGGATCGAGTCCGGCGACGATCCCGGCGGGAGAAACGAAGCGGTAGCCGCTGTTCACGAGATTTTCGACGAGGCCGCGAAACATACTTGTTGTCATGGCCTGTTGTGGGTCGGCGGTGTTCCGGGCTATCTCCTCGGCGGACTCGAACAATCCATGAAAAGCGAAAATGAGAAGCCCCGAACGGGACGGAGCTATGAGCAGGCAGGCAGTTGCGAGCCAAGCGTCGCCTGCGATAGCCAGTTTCCTGAAACGGGAAACCGGCGTGTCCCAATCGTTAGAGTGAAGGCGTTTCATGTTGATAATGATGGGCAGCCGCTTAGAATTGGCGCTTATGGATTCGCTGGCGCTCGATCCCGCGCTACTTGCTTGCCCGGACGACAGCGGGCGGCTTGAGCCCTATGGTGACGAATTGCGCTGCGTCGAGTGCGAGCGTCACTATTGCGCTGCCAATGGCGTCTGGGGGCTTCTGCCGCGCGCGTCCCTCGACGCCGCATCCCCGCAAGGACAACGATTGGCATCGTATCGGGCCGGTTACTCCGATCGCCGCGACCGTCCCTGGCTGCATGGGTTCCGTGTACTGAGCGCCGACCTGGGGAACGCCTATCTCTATCGCTGGGCGAGACGGGCGATCGAGAAATTCGCAGCGGGGCGGACATTGCGCATTCTCGACGCCGCCTGCGGCGATGCGATGCTGTGGCGGCACATCGACCGCCGCCATCAATACATTGGAGCGGATTTCTCGGCGCGTCCATTGTCCCGCGCTTTTCATTACCACCCGGCGGCCTACGTTCGCGGCGACCTCAACCACTTACCTTTCGTGTCTCAGACGTTCGATTTGGTGGTGACGTTGCAGGCTTTGCAGTATCTTGACCATCCAATGCTTGCGGTGCGCGAGATGGCGCGTGTACTGCGGCCCGACGGCCTGCTTCTCGCAACTCTGCCAAACGATGGCTGCTTCAAATATCGTCTTCAGGGCGTGCCGCCCATTCAGCAGCATCGCTTTCGCCGCAAGGAAGTAATGGACTTGTGTGGTCACGAATTCACGGTGCGTGAACTTGAAGCTCGCGGCTTGTGGCTTCCTGTTCCCGCGATCCACGTGCATCTGCCGGGGCAGTATTCAGAAAGAACGGGATTATCCTGGACGGCAATCTGCCAGCATCCGGCTTAGCCGTTCCCGCGGGGCTCGTAGGTCTTCAAAAAACCATATTCCTCGCCCGAGGCGGAGACGCTGAAAAGCCTGTAGCCGGCCGTATTCAGGTCGTGGAGGGCACGCTTCGTCCGGGCAATCCCGACTTCCGGCCAGCGGTGATGGAACTCGACTAGCAACTGCCGGACATCCACTCCGCATTCCAGCAGGTCGGCGACGACCTCATACTCGGCGCCTTCGATGTCCATCTTCAGCAGATCAATCGCGCCGTGTCCGAGTTCGCGCATGATGGTGGACAGCCGCCGGACTGTTACTTCGATTGCGTCGCCGGAGGCATTGCGGTCGAGCAAGGTGTGCGATACGTGACTGGGGTCGTGCGGCGGGTTGAATCTGCGCTGGCCGTCTTCAGCGGCGACCCCATAAGGATGAAAAACAAACTGTTCGGGCAGAGTTTGCGCGCGGGCCCATGCAATCGAGCGCGGCGTAGGATCGAACGCGTGCACCGTCAGTCCCCAACGTTCGATCAGCTCGCAGTCAAAGGAAATCTCCTCGCCTACGCCGACCGAGTACACGACGCTCTTCTGGTCAAGAAGGTTGGGACAGATTGTCCACGCCGCCCGTTCGCTCCCCAGCGTTACGGTCGCGCACCGCAGCTCAGGAGCGAAAAAGAGGTCTTCGCCGCGCGCCGCTCTCAACTTTCTTTTCAGCAGCCGGAGCGGAGCCGCCAGCCGATTCGCGATCATGTTCGTGGCCGGTCATTCCGCGGAGCCCGTTCCGGTTGCCATCCGGATTCCGCAACCCGAGTTTCCTGCGCTCGCAGCCAGGGTAAATGTGCCGTGGCCACGGGAGTTTTTTCCCCCGCGAGCGCCGCCGAGTAGTCGGCAAACCGCCGCGCCGCAATCGTCTCCCAGCTGTACTCCTCTTTCATGCGCCGCGCGCCGTGCGACCCAAGTTTCTCGCGCATTTCCGCGCCGCGCAGCGAGCGGATTTTTTCCGCCAGGTCCCCGGTATCGTCCAGCCGGTATTGAAGTCCGCAGCCCTCTAAGCGTTCGGGCGCGCCCATACGGTCATTGGCAATTACCGGCAGGCCGCACGCTGCGGCGTCGAGCATCGACATGCTTTCCTGCGTCGGCCAGATTCCAATTTCGGAGGCGCGATAAAACGCCGCCAGTTCCCCGACCGGAACGAAGGGATGGACTGTGCAGCCCGGGCAACGGGCAATCTCCTCGCCCTGCGCGCCGTGGCCGACAAACAATCCGCGAAACGGTTCGCCGGCGCGGTTCAGTTCCGCGATGGCGCGCGCCAGGAGCAGAGGATTCTTGTCTGGCGTGAAGCGCCCGGAGTAGATGCAGATGATTTCTTCTTCCCCGAAACCGAGCCGCTTCCGCAACTCCCTTCTCGCTTCCGCCTCGTCCGGCGCCGCAACCGGATGAAATAATTCCGTGTCCACGCCCAAGGGGCAGATTTCGAGCTTCTCCCGCGGGACGCCAAAGAAGCGCGCCGCGACCTCGGCGCAATCGGGTGCGATGGCGTAGTACTTCTCGGTAAACCAGCTCACCGCGCGCCCGTGAGTTCCGCGCTCCAGCAGGCATTTCCAGCGTTCGGGAGCAAACAGGCCTATTACTTCTTTTTGCGCCAGAGGAAACACCGAAGCGTGATAATGGCAGCCCGAAAAAAGGCGGTAGCCCAAGCGCATCCGGTGGAATGCCGCATCGACCGCGATCCAGCCGATAGGCGTCATGGTTTGCACAATGTGGGGCCGCAACTCGTCCAGTTTCCGCTCCAGTCCAAGCAAACGGACGTGACCGAGCGTGCGGGTGTGCCCCGCGACATGCAGACGAAACCCCTCAAGCGTTTCAACCGAGCCGGGGGGATGTGCATCCTGAAAGTAGCGGTAGGTTTCCTGCCGCGGGTCTTGCCGGTAGTTGGGGGCGAGCGAAGAGGCGATCACATCGACCTCCGCGCCCAGCCGCGCCAGATACTTCGGCAGAATATTTTCGAGATAGCCCATGCTGCGGGCGAATACTTCGGAGATCAGAACGATGCGCATATAGGACCTGCAAGAAAAGCAACCGAATCACGAGCACGCGGGGCTTCCCGTCGGGCCTGGCTCCAGGCCAGAGGGCGCGGTAGTTTCTGGAAAGCCCTCTCGCGCCGGCTGCGGGCTAACCGGGGGCAAAACATGAAGCACCAGGATTAAGAGTCCCAAGCCCCCGGAGAGGAACGTTGTGAACAGCGAAAGATTGGCGAGGCTGTAGGTGCCATAGAAAGTAACGAGGCCAACGAAGCGAGGGTCGTGACGGGCCGCGGCGGAGTCGATGAGCCAGAACAAAAACGCGCATAGGGCCGAGGCGATCAAGATTCCCGGCAAGCCAAACGCGGCGATTCCATCCGTTGCCCAGAAGTGGGCCGTCGTGTCCACCAGAGATCCGTAGTGGTAGTAGCCAATTTCCGTTCCAAGAGGATAGTGGAACGGATAATGGACCAGCCAGTTGACGACCTTGAGGTGAGAAAAAAGCGTGTGCGGGTTGTGCCGGAAAAAATTGTAGTACTGCCCGGTGAGGAGGCCCGATAACCCGAACGAACGGAACATCACCAGGAACATAAGCATCTGCGTGGCCAGGTCCGGTTCCTCGCCCTCGGCGAGAAAAACCACAATCAGCGCAAGGAGTATCGCCACCACCCCCCAGACAAGCTTTAAAGCGAATGGCCCGCGTCCCCGCCGAAAAAGCAGATAGATGCCGGCAATAAAGATGATTGACAACAAGGACGCTTTGGTTCCGAAGCAGGAGTAGACGAGCACCTGGCCGAGGCAGCCCGTCAGGAAGAGTACCCACTTCCTATGGTAGAGGCCCCAGCCGATCAGGAAGGGATAGACGGCGCCGTAAGACCACATGAGGGCGTAGTTCAGGAACGAGCCGCCCATATCCTGCGCGTTATCGCGGAGATCGTATATCTCATCAAACGAAACCAGGTGCATATTGCCCCAGAAGGAAACAAGGATCGCGAGCGTGGTCGTCAGGGCAAGAATGCCGAACCCCGTCGAGAACGCTTTCGGGGATATTTTCGGAGCCCGGAACCGGTGAAGCGGACACAAATAGCCCGCGCCCAACACTGCGGTTCCCGCGCACATGGTCAACATCAGCGGGGCGATTTCGTCCGGCTTGTTCAATCCCGCAAATAGCGGGATGAACATCGAAGGAATGACGACTGTGAGATAAAGGACCCAGTATCCCAGTTGCGATCCCCGCCGCAGCCGGATCGGCATCCATATGCTGGGAAGGATTGCGAGAATCCAAGCCAGCGCGAGGTAGAAATCTGGAACCGGCTGATAGTCGAAGCCGTAGCTGCTGTAAGACTCCGACACAAAATGAACGTAGGACCAGGCGTAGAGTCCAACGAACACGGAAACTCCTAGCACAAGCAGCGGGCGATGCGACCAGGAGCCCGGCTCTGGCGAGGGGCTCATCGCACAACCCGCCAGTTCACCGTCAGCCCGCTCGGCGTGATGCTGCCAGCAGATGGATTGCAAAGAGTGAAGTTCACGTTGTTGGCCGTGGGGAACGCATTGAGAATTAGGCGGCCGTTTGTTGAGGGGGCGCTGAGGCTTGCATAGCTCCAGGAAATAGCATCCGTTGCGGCTACTCCCGTAGCCGACGTTACGACGGTTGTTGCGCATGCGCCCGACGCGATCGCGGTCGAACCGAGCGTTGACGCGCCGCTAGCGATAACAGCCGCCATTGTTCCCCCGGCGCCTGAACTAGTCATAGTAGCGCCGGAGCCGACTGAAAGGCCTCCCTCCACGTTGAGCGCACATGTTGAATTGGTGCCCGAATTGAGGGCCGAGATCAAAGACGTCACCTTGCCCGCTGCCGCCCCGCCAAAGAACGTTCCGCAGGTCAGATACCCCGGGCTGCCGTTGATCACTCTCACATCCGCGCGGCTGTTTGTACCCATCAGGAAGACATTGGTGTATGCGCGCGACGATTTGAAGGTCAACCCCGAAGTGCTGGCGAAGGCCCCAGCGCCGGAGAGCGAAAACATCCAGTCTGCGGTTCCTGTGGAATTGTCGTCTTCAGCAACCCCGCCGCTGGCGCTAAACGTCACATTTCCTGAAACGTAGTGCGCATTGTTAGCTTGGGTGTTTTCCAAGTGGACGTTGCTAAGGCTCAGAAAGCCCGGGGACGCACCGACGTTCGTATAATCGAACGCTGCTGCACAGCCCCCGCCAGTATTGCCGAACGTGTCGGTATTGGTGAAATACAATTCGGGCGTTTGGTTCGTCGCCGTCAGTTCGATACATCCATTCCCGGAAATCTCGCCTCCCGTGAAGCGCTCGGCGAGCGAGCCATGCTGCATCGCGACTCGCAGGGATGAAAATTCGCCGGCGATCATGGTTCCTATCCGCAGCCTAGCCGCCAGGACGTTTTCATCGGACGGAAGGTTGTGCGAACAACTCCGCGCGTTCCTCGGATTCGCGCGCGAGATAAGTCCACTGGTAGTTCCAGGAGGAAAGAAGCTGGCAACACTGATCGTGTATCCGCTTGCCATGGGTCGCGAGAAAAAGTTTGGGGCGATGCTGCTCGAAACATTTCCGGGCGCCATTCAGCGCGCGAAACTCCGCGCCTTCGATGTCCATCTTGATGCAGCCGGGAGGAACGATTCGTCCTCGTGCAATGAGATCGTCCAGCGTAGACGTAGCCACGGTCACACTGCCGGCCGCCGTGAGTTTCCCCATGGCACGCGTGCTTTCACTGGAAAACGAAGCCGTGCCCGAATGATCGGAGATCGCCGTCTCAAAAATCTCCACATTCCGAATGCGGTTCATTTCCAGATGGCGGCGCAGGAAAGCGGCGTTCTCCGGCAGAGGTTCAAAGGCGCAGACTCGTCCCGCCGGACCCACGCGCAGCGCGCCCAGCAGCGAATAGAATCCGACGTTTGCGCCCACATCGAAGAATACCGATCCCATTTCGATTTGCCCTGCGATGCACTTCTGCATTTCCCATTCGTAGCTCCCAAGCCAGCAGCCATGCAGGTGCGAGCCGACGATCCACTTCTTGCCGCGCAGCGGACCCTGCAGGACGGGCACAGCGAGACCCGGAGGAATCAGACGGAACGGAAAACGGGCAAGCCGCCCTGGCAAGGATGTCGGCCGTATCGCCGACAAATTGATCATTGATTTGTCTTTCTCTGTGTTGCTTCTTTCTTTGCAGGGTTTTTCGTTCGCCCGTTTTTTGCTCGGCGGCGAAGGACGCGCTTTTCTATCAGGCCCCCGACGTCAACGAAATACTTCGCGCGGATGGCCGCGGTTCCGCAGCACAATCCGGCTTGGCGCATAGGAACGCCGCATGAGTGGTAAAAAGCCGCACGAACAGCGGAGCGGGCAGAAAAGTACGAAGCGATCGTTTCAGCGCCTGCCGCGCACGGTCAGGGTGGAATCTCGCGGACCCCGCCTCTTCGTCCAGCAAATCCTGGTGCCGGGCGAGGATCTCAAGGCCCGCTTCGCCTTTCAGAAACGCGGCAATCGACAGTGCGCTCCAGAATTGAACGTGGCCCGCGGCGGCGATGGATGGATACGGCTGGCGGAAGAGTTTTGTTCTGATCATATTGACCGCTACCCTTTCGGTCGGGACCTCGATGGCAACAAAGCGCGCTACGCGGGACGCCTCCCGCAAAGCGCCGAGCGGGTCCTGCATGTGCTCGATGACGTGGCTGAGGATGGCCAGATCGAAGGCGCCATCGGGATATGCCAGCGCTTCGGCTTGTCCGACCATGGCGGACGCGGCAAAAGCGGGACACGATGCGCGAACATAGGCGATCGCCGAGGACGACAAATCCGTACAGAAATATTTCCGCGCGAAATTGGCGGCATGCAGCCGGCGCAGCACGGCGCCCGTACCGCATCCAATTTCAATGACGGAAACCGGATTGAGGCCGCGGCAGACGCGCACAATGTTGTCCGCTTTGCGCTGCGCTCCCAGTTCGCGCCAGGCCAGAAACTCCGGATCCTCAAGGGCGTCGCGATAAGTCGCTTCATAGTCTTGCCACATTTGTGTGCCTTTTGTGTCCTGGAACGCGCCGCATTTAATTGACCGGCACGCAAGAGGCGCGGGGTTTGATGAAACGGGTGAAAGACAGGAGCAGGGTTCCCGTATAGCCGACCGCCGATACGAGCATTCCATAGATGGCTCCGCGCAATCCGAAATGGACGACCAGGGGGATGCCGACGACAAATGTCACCATGCCGCTTGCCAGGTAGGCGAAGAATACAGCCTGCGGTTTTTCGACCGCCTTCAACGCCGCATTGGCCGCGTTGCCCGCTCCCATGACGACGGGCACGATCACATACCACCGAAGAAGAGGAGCGACATCGTCGAACTTGGATCCATAAGCGGCGTGAATCAGTCTTATGTTGAGGAGAGCCACTGTCACGGCAAAGGCTAAGCCGATGGCTAAAAACATCAGCGAACATTGCCCCCACATGCGCCGCAGTTTACCTATTTCCCCGGAGGCGAAAAGCAAGGCCATCTGCGGCAGCACCAGGAGCGAGATTGCCGCGAAAATCTGATCCACCGGCAGCGCCAGGTTATACATGGCGCGAAGCCCCGCGACGTCGCGCACCGAGAGAAACGCGGCTACCACCCAGAAATAGGCCTGCGTCGTGAACTGGAACACCAAAGCGGTCACGAACACCCAGCGCGAATACTTCCAGTGTTCCGACCAGTAACCCGGCTCCTCGATAAGGAAGTCCGTCGTTTGCGGGATTGGAGGCGCTTTGCTTTCTGCATTCTCGCGATCTTTGTGTTTCTCTCCGTTTTCGCTTGCATCTTCATGTGCAGGATTCGGCGTAACCAGAAAGGCCAGCGACCATGCCGCCGCCGAGATCAGAAATGCTGAAAGGCCGTTCAGCATATTGGCCCAGATGGCAACGCCAAGCAGGGCCATGCAACTCACGAAAAAGGCTGCGGAGAATCGTGCCGCGAGATCCGGCCTCCGACAGATGTAGAACGTCCGCCGCCGGAAGGCCGCGCTCAACAGAACGCCGCACGCAAGCGCCATGCCGAGCAGAGCCGGCGAAGCGAATGCCGGGTGCAGCCAGCGCAAGCTCTCCCAGATCGCGACGAAAACCACACTGATCCCAGCCAGCAGCCAGCGATTGTTCTTCGAGACAAACGCTTCATACTTTGCGAACCGCCCGTGATAGCGTCCCGATCCGTAGATGGTGTAGGCCTCGAGAATGGCCGCGTTGTGCAGGCCGGCGAGAAACGTGAAGAGCGAATAGGAAAGAGTGAACAGTCCATACTCTTCCTTCGACCGCACCCGCGCCAGGGCGATATTCACGGCGAACATGCCGCCGACAGACAGCACCTGGTCGGTTAGTCCGCAAGCAAATCTCCTGAGACTTGGAGCGCGCAGAGCGCCGGCGAGCGAGTACGCCGGACGCAGCGCCCAGGCGGTGGCTGCCGGAACTGCTCGTGAAACCGGGACTCCGCTCATTGTTCTTGGTCGCGCTCGCCGCTGTCGTTCTGTGTCCTGCGGCTGCCCAGCCGGATCCATACTTTGTGCGTCGCCGCCTGCCAGCGCGATCCATTCGGCGCCGCCCACGGCATCATGGAATTCACGTCGTGAAACACCTCCATGACGAAACGCTTCCTCAGGTTGCCCTCGTCGATCGCCCGCCAGCGCCGTTCCGTGATCACAAATATCGAAGCGCCGATCAGCGCCAGCAATCCGCATAACCCCGTAATCAAAGCGCGTGGCGGAAAAGCGCGATGCTCCGGGAGGCTGGCATCGTCCAGCATCTTCACGCTGGGCGTTTCCTTCGCCTCCTGCACTTTCGCGATCTCGTACTGCTGCGTCAGGGTCTCAAACACGGCTTCCTGAATCTTCGTTTTCCGGTAGAGGTCTCCGTACTTAGCTCCCAGAAGCGGCAGCTTGCGCAGCGAAGGATAGGAGTAAAGAGACGTCCCGGACGCCTGCCCTTCGGCCGCCGCTTTCTCTTCGCTGCCTCCGAGCCTTTCCAGCTCTTTCCGTATTTCGTCTACGCGCGCCTGCGCGGCGCGCACGCGCACGTTGTTCGCGGTGTAGATCGTTTCGAGGGACTGCCGCTGCGCTTCAGCCGCGATCATCTCTCCCTGGAGAGTGGCCGCTCCTTCGACCATAGCTTTCGCCTGCGCGCCGACGTCAACGGTGGCATTGTTGCTCGAAAATTCGCTTAGCTCGCGCGTGGCTTCGTCGAGATCGCGCTTAACCTCAACCAGCCGTTCTTCGAGAAACACGCGTTCCCGGCGCGCCGCCGAGGTTGATAGCTCCGCCACCAGCCGGTTCAGTTCCACGACGTAAGCAGCCGCCATGTCCCGCGCCCGCTCGCGGTCGCGATCGGTCACACTCAGCGTGATGATTCCGGTCTTCCGGTCCTCGGAGGCTCCGCTGTTTTCGGCCAGTTCCCTGCGGGCGTCCTCATCGAGTTTGTCGCCGTAAACACTTTTCAGATGGAAACGTCCGACAATGCGGTCCTGAATGGTGCGGCTGTGCAGAATGCCCACAAACAGCGCTCCTGAGCTTCGCACTCCCAGCAGATCGCCTGCCATCAATCCCATGCCGCCGGTGGATTTCGAGGCCATGGCAGCCAGAGCCGCCAGGCCGCTTGCCGACTGGCTGTCGGGAGGCATCAGCTGCGCCGTCGATTCGTAGCGCGAAGGGATCAGAAGGGCCAACGCGGTGCCTGCCAAAAGCCCAGCCAGAAGCGCCTTTCCCAGCTTCCGCCGATTTGCCCACAACAGGCAGGCCTTCTCCAGAAGCGGCGATCCGGGATCTGGGACAGTGTCTTCGACCAGCATACGTGTCCTCCCGCCGTTAAGCGGAACACCATCTCCCGTGAACGCCTCATATCCCGGATCGCCGCCAAGCGCCGAATCCAGTTTTTCCGGCCCATCCAGTTTTTCCCTCATTTTTTCCTGTGCGGAACCACGCCCAGCTCGACAATTGCGGTCGCGTTGTTTACCGGACCGCGAAACAACATCGGATAGCTCGAAATGTGCTCATACTGCGCCTCGCTCTTTACGTAGAGGCCAGAGCCTAAATGCCACTCGTGCCGCACGCTGTAGTCCTGCCAATATCCGCCCTTGGGCACAAAGTCCGGGCTTACCGAATTGTGTTTGTAAGTAAATTGCAAAGTATTTTGCGGAGAAATCCAGTACGTCCACCAGCACTGAATCGCGCGGCCCATGCGCCCTACCGCATTGCCGATCAGGTTGCCGTTATTGGTGTAGCCGTCGCGGTACTGATAATTCCAGTAGTTGAGATTGCCGATGTTATGCGGCTGTCCGGGAGACTCGCTATTCGCCGCCTCCATGTGGAAGTCGAGCTTCGCCAGGCGGGGGAAGCGCGTTACGTAAATTCCGGGCCGATAAGGATTCTTCGGCTGATTGAACCAGGGAACCGGATCGTCGTCGGCGTAGAGTTCGCCGTAGAAGACCAGGTAGTTCCTGACTCCCGGGACGTAAAACGTCCAGTCAAAGTTGGTGTGGCTGTCGCCGGGCACCGAATCGTACGAGTTTCTTACTCGCCCGAAGAAACTGAGCAGGAAATTCTCGGCTGTTAGCGGAGTTCCTCCTCTGCCGCCGATGGTGACCGTCCGCCCAAAGCCGAGTTCCAGGCTTGGGACCGGTTTAAAGTCAATCTTGTTTCCGTAGATATAAGGATGCGGTACAAAGTCGTGCCCGGCGAGCTGACCCATGAAGTTGTCCACCCGTGCTGGACCGAGAAACCTCAAAAATCCTGGGAGTCGAATGTGGCCTTCTGTCAGGCGCAGCATGGTCACGGGCTCCGAGTTGTCGCTCCAAAGAAACGACCCGCCCAGTCCTGGCGCCCACGACAGGCTCTGCCTGCCGAACGAGAGTTGCCATCCCTCGCCCAGTTTTAGCGAGACATAGGCGTCAAGCAGCCTTGCACGATTGATCGCGGCGAATGGAGTGGCCGCCTGAACCGGCACCAGATCGGCGGTTCCGATGAAGTTCCGGACAGCGTCCGAGAGCGGTGGAGCGGACGGCGCATGTTGAAACTCGGCGCGTACGTACAACACAAGCGGTCCAGCCGAGGCGCTGAATGAGCCTCCCGCCTGGCCATTCTCTCCGCGCCGAAATGGCCGGCCAAAATCGTAGGCCAGGGTTTGTCCGAAATGGTAGCCATCGGTGAGAACCGGTCCGCTAGCCGAAACCTCGCGGAGATAGGCCGACTCAAGGCTCACGTCCAGATTCCGCCCGCCGTCGAGCAGCCCAAACTCGTGCGCGAATTCTTCTCGCAGGCCGGCTGCAAGCCGAGTGGCATCGAGATTCGTCCCTTCTTCAGGCGCGAGTACTTCGCCCGCTTCCTCCGTCATTTGCGCGCACTCCAGCCGCGTCCACGGTTTAAGGCCCGCAAACGATGTGCGAATGTATCCGAATGCCGCGAGCCTCTCGAGCGCGGGATAAATCCAGCTGTCCAGCGGAACGTTGGGCGAGCCCATCTTCGCGGGGTTGCGCGTGCGCTCGCTGCCCGAAAGGCCTGCGGCGGTATCGTCGTCGTTTTCGACAAGCTTTCCCCACGACGTGCCCCCGAGCTCTGCGTCATGGCGTGCACGATAAATCTGGCGGGCAAAATACCAGCCCAAAGTGCTGCCTACGACTACGTCGGAAGAAAAGTGCTCCCTCGATGTCACGCGGGTCACCGTCACAGCCGAGGCCAGTCCATACGCCGCGAGTTTCGTCAGCGGCCCTGGATACTCGTGCGCGACTGTACTCGCCACCGACCAGGCTATCGCTGCGTGCTCGGATGGAAACGAAGCGCCGCCTGTGAAGAAACTCCCGCTTCCGCCGCTCTGAAACGGGCGTGGCCGCCGGGCGATCTGCTCGAACCCGTAGGCCGCCACCATGCTGTTCATCGCCGCTTCGCCGGCCAGAAAGCCGGTTTCGGCCAGATGCTCGTTATGCGTCAGATGACCCCACAGGTACGCGCTTCCAGCAGTTCCGGCGAGGGAGAACGTTGCATAGTCGGAAATCTCCTTACTGCGCTTCAATCGGCTGGCGCTCGCGGGTACCTGCCTTGAGATCCAGCTGTCCTTTGCCATCAGCAGGCCGGTGAACCCGGCAAAGGGAGCGAACGTCTTCCATGCCTCGCCACGCCGCAGTTCGCGAGCACTCGACCAGAACTGCTCTTGATCGACTGCCATGTGCTTGAACAACGGCAGGAAAAGGTGATTGTCAGGGTCGGTTCCCGCAGCCAGAGAGCTTTTTTCATCCTCGTCCCTGAACGGTTGCGCCGCGTACTGAGCGAACGGCAGCTCGACACGGGTGGCGCTCAAATCATCGTGCGGGGCAGCCGCCCTGCCTGTCTCCACGTTCTGCGCGGAGACAGCCGATGAAAGCATAAGTGCGGCGAGCATCAGCTTCACCGTTTGCCGCATTCCGCAGCCATCAGAAAGTCCTGCCCACCGTAGCCGCGATCGCTGCTGCCTGCGCAATCTGCGATACCTGGAAGGCGGTCTTCCAGCGTGTCGTTCCGCTAAAAGCCTTTTCCGGCACCACCACCGTATCTCCCGCGAACAGTTGCGCCGTTTCCACGCCTCCGGTGAACATTCCACCTGTGCCGCCCGCCACCGACCCGTCAGCCCGCACCACGAAGATCGCTTTCCGGTTGGCTGTATTCGTTGGACCACCTGCCTGCCGCAGATACCATCCGGTGTTTTTCCCCGGCTTGAACGCGACCGCGGTCGAATGAAATACCGCGCCGTCCACCATTACCGCGCCTGGTTTTTTCGGAATGTAGATTTCGTCGCCCGCCCGCACTTCGATATCGGCCGAGGTATTGGCCCAGCGCTTTACGTCTTTCGAAATGTGAATCACCAGCCGGCCCGTGGGCGGCGTGTTTTCGAGGCGTTCCACCGTCGTCTTCCACTGCAGAACCGATGCGTCCTTCACCAGCTTGTCGTCGCCCTCACCCGGCGTGCCTTTCAAGACCGACCCTTCCTCCTGCAACTCGCCGAGCAGCTGCGCGCGGTTTCTTTCATCGAGTTCGCGCACTTCGGTGCGTTCAAAGACCGCGCCATACGGATACGCATCCTCGCTGAATCCCCCCGCCCGCGCCAGAATCGAACTGAGCCGATCGCCCTCCTTGATGCCATATCCCCCCGCGTGCGTCACCTCGCCCTTCACCGTAACCGTCGCTCCCAGATCGTTCCATCCGGCAATCTGCCGCACGGTGAGAACGTCGCCATCGCCAAGCGGCACATCGGCGCGCGCTTCGCCTGCCAGAGCGCGCGCAATCGGCACGGCCATGTGTTGTCCTGTAACGCTGGTTCCTCCTCCGATGTCGTAGCGCATCAAATCCGCGACCTCGGTGTAGGCGCCGCGCTTCAGGCCGCCCGCCACCCGCACCAGATCCGCCGCCGTCATTCCTTCGCCCAGCGGATACTTTCCCGGCCGCGCGACTTCCCCTTCGACCTTGACTGCCGCTGGATCGCTCCGCGCCGGGTTCCTGTGAATGACCAGCCGATCCTTCGGCTCCAGTAGAAGGTTGTCGCGCTCGTCGCCTTCCATCGCCCGCGCCAGATTGACTCCAATTACTTCCAGCTTGCCGTTTTCCCGGCGCCGGAAAACCTGCGCGTCCGTCAATTCCGCGTCGCGCGTCGTGCCTCCCGCCAGATACACGGCATCGCGCAACCGGGTTGCCCCATTCGTCACATGGTCCCCTGGATGCCGCACCTCGCCGCTCACCGTTACCACTGGCTGGTCCTCGAAATCGAATCGGCCAAATACGCGGATCGTGTCGAACGGCCGCAGCGGAATGTCCTGATCCTTTCCCGCTAGCGCCTCCTCCAGATTGAAGGCCAGCACGGCCGGTGTGTAATCGGGAGGATTCAGGCGAACAATCTCCGCATGCCGTTTGTACGGCTCCGGCATCAGGTCGCTGTACGACTTGATAATGTCAGTGATTTTCATGCCTTCCCGGTAAGCGAATTTTCCCGGTCGAACCACGTGCCCGGCCAAATACACGGTTTTATCGGCATAAGGGAGGATGGGAGAAATCTTGATCCGGTCGCCGTCCCGTACCTCGAAGTCTTCCAGCGTCTTCTCGTCCGCTTTTCCGTCGTTATCCTCCGGAATATCGAGCCGCAGCATGGTTCGGCTCACGTGCGCCACCACGCGCTCAACATCCACATGCCGAAGCGTGCCCGATCGCAGCACACCGCCCGCTAGTTGCAGGATCTCCGCCAGATTCTTCTCGCCGTTCAACTCGTAAATCGCGGGACGGCGCACCATGCCTTCGACCGCAACTTCAGCGCCCAGAGTCGGCACCAGAATCGTGTCGCCCGGCTGGAGTCCCTCGACGCCTGCGCGGAGTCCGTGCAGCAGCAAGTCGTAAACATCGGTTTGCTGCACGAGCTGTTTCCCGCGGTAGTGGCGCAGAATGCGCAACGAGCCGCGCGCCGTCGGGCCGCCGGCCTGGTAAAGAGCGTTCAACGGAGTCGAAAGTGAACTCACGTCATACGCACCCGGACGCTCCACGTCACCGACCACATAAACGCGCACCGTCCTCAGGCGCGAGAGCGAAACATCGGCTTGCACATCGCGGAATTGCGTTCGCAGGACGCCTTGGATGACGCGCTGCACTTCGCCCAGGCTGCGCCCCGAAACCTCGATCGCTCCCACCTCGGGCAGCGCCACCCGCCCGGTGCGATCCACCACTCGCTGCAACCGCTGCGAGATGCCGCCGAATAATTCAATGCTCACGCCATCGCCCGGTCCCAGCACGTACTCCGGACCCACCGGCATGTCCATCGGCAGTTCGTCGAAGTTCCCCGTGCCATTGCGAAAGACCTCTTCCCCAAAGCGCGTGAGTGGCGCGCCGTTCGCGGGATACTGCGTATAGAGATCGTAGAGCGATGGCACGTCGGCGTAAGGGCTCTTTCGATAGTTCGCTTTCAGCTCCTCCGGTGCGATGGGAGGCAGCATAGGCGGCGGAATCAACTGTCCGGGGATCTCATTGCGAGCCTCCTCCACCATCCTTCGAGAGCCTGACGAGCCATAATCCAAGGTAGGCAACTCCATTTCGCCGCCCTGCGCAGCCATCGAATCGAAGACACCTTCCTCTGCGCGCCTGGAAGAGCCGGATCGGCCGGGCTCCTCCGGCAGCTTGTCCCCGAGACTGGCGCTTACAAGGCCCGGTATTGCCTCCGGCTCAATCCGCGGCGACTGCGTTCCAAACGTGCCCTCAGCACTTTCGACCTGTCGGCGCGCGTCCATCTCTTTCTCTTTGCGGTCAAGCGGCGGGCGTCCGTTTGCCGGTGCCTGCGTGGATCGAAGTGCTTGCGGCGCAGCCGCAGCAGGCTCGGACGCGGGCCGCTCAGGATGGTACTCAAGTTTGCCCTCGTGACTTTCCCAAAAGGCTTCTTCCTGGTTCGCGATCGGCCTGTCTTCGCTGCCTTTCGCGCCCGTTTCATTTGCCGGACGCTCGCCCGCGAGCACCAGTCCGCGCTCCAGTTCCACGCGCGTAGGCTTCGCCCGCACATAGTGCCGTTCTTCAATTTCGCGTGTGATCAGCGCACGCACGCCTTCGTCCTTGCGAACCAGGTCAAATATGGATTCATCGCTGAGATCCCTGGGATCGAGCAACCGCCCCTCATCGGATGCCGCCTTGACCAGCGCTCTCTTCGCCTGCAATAACAGTCCCGGTTCTTTTCGAAGTAGCTCAACGATCGTGCTCGGCGACAGGGAGACTGCCGTTTCCTGCGCCTCTGCCGCCGGTGGCGCAACGGCGGAAATCAGAAGCGCCAGACCAATGACGCTCAAAAGGAAAATCGCTCGTAGACGCTGCCAATGCCGCTTCATCAATGCTGTCGCCTCATTCCACATAAAGCCCACGCGGTGGGGTCAAACTCGTGAAAGCGTTCTCCCGACCGGTTCGAGATCCGCCTCGTCCACCTCAACCGCAATCGAACGCATAATCAGTTCAATCGAAAGCACGATGCGAAACTTGTCTTTCCTTCGCACCAGGATGCCTTCCAGCCCCGCCAATGGCCCGCTGCGGACCCGCACTCGCGCCCCCACCGTGAGGTACGGATGAGGCTCCACGCCGGCGCACATCCGCAACCGTTCGCGCAGAGTCTCAATCTCCGCGTCAGGGAGCGGCGTTGGCCGGCCGAAAAAGCTCACGATGTGCACAACTCCCGGCACGCTCAACACCTTGAGCCGATCCTGAGGCGCGATCCGAATGAACAGATATCCGGGAAACAGCGGCAGATCGATTTCCTTCCGCCGGTCTTTCCATCGCCGGACGCTTCTGTAGAGCGGAAGAAAACAGTCGAGCAAACGTCCTTCGAGCTGCAGCGCAACTTGCTTTTCGTGACGCACGTTTGCGTACGCGGCGTACCATCGCAACGCCAGACTTTCCCCAGTGATCGCATCGCTTCCCGCCGGTAAGCCCGTGAGACTCGAGCCAAGCTGTGCCGAAGTTATTACTGTTGCCGCCATAATCGTTTCCTGGACTCAGGGAAACTCCAATCAACCGTACCTAATTCTCGCCAGACACAGCTTCGCCACCTAAGTTACATTTGCTTTTTCGCCTAACTTCTGTCTGACGATAGACTTACAACTCGCGCTTACTGCCTGCCTGCGATTCGACTCTCTGACGCCGCAGGGTTATACCACCAACCCGCTTACCAGCGGTGGCCGCGTCCGCAACGCCTGCAAAACGCTGGCTTCGCAGCTCTCAACTCGCTCGCAGTAGATATTGACCACCGCCCAGTAATGGATCCCTTTATTCTGTTCCGGAGCCAAAGCCAGTATCCGCATCTCCGGGTGCTGCCCCAGCAGAAACCCACATAGCGCCGACTGCCGTTCCGGGCTTTCCAGCGCCAGCAAAAGCACATCGGGACGCGCTTCCATCGCCGTTTCCGCGATTCGCGCCTCCTCGAGGACTTCGCCAACCACCTCGATATCGGGCTGATCGGCAATCGTCGCCATGACCAGCTCCCTCATCAGCCGAGGTTGGTACGCGACTAATACGCGCACACGCTTCATCTGCGGACTCCCTGCAACTCTTCTACAAGCTTGTGGCTGCTGCGGCAAGATTCAATTCGGAGCCTGTTTGAACAAGATTTCGTTCCAATGTCGGGTACCTGCAAGTACTAATGAGAGGTTACTCACGGCTTAGCGTCCTAATAACTCAATCGACCTGGGTTCGCACGAGAGTGTTGGTGAGGCGTGTCCATATCACAGTGAAATATGGCATGAAGGGACGTGGGAGCGCGCGTCACAAATGGACGCCTGCCAAAGTAGGTCTACGAAAGAGGACGCGGCGTGTGCGCCGAACTATGGTACGTTGTACCCATCTGGTGAGGACGGGGCCGGGCGTGCCCCACGAAGTAAAGGAGTTTTCTGTGGCCGCTCACCGCACTGCTGTCTATCTTCTCGCCGAGAATTGTCTTCTCCGCGAAGCTCTTGTCCGCCTTCTCCGAAGAAGAGAAGACGTTGTCACCTCTGGCGCTATGCCCTTCTCGCCCGGCGCTTTCGATGCGATCCTGAGTGCTAAACCGCACGTGGTTCTCTTTGACTCCTCCGCCATCGCCTTGTCCGGCCCCCGCCTGGTGTCGCGCCTGCTCCAGTCCGAACATGCTCCCAAAGCGGTCATGGTTGGCATGGAGGAAGATGAGGCCACTTTCCTGCGCGCCGTCGGCGAAGGCGTCATGGGTTATATCCTCAGGGACGCTTCGGCCAGCGAGATCGTTCGCGTGATTCGCGCCGTGGCCGCCGGCGAGGCCGTCTGTCCGCCCCGCTTTTCCACCTTATTATTCCAATGCGCCGCCCGCGATTTGGCCTTTTCCTACAACCCATCGCATCGCGCGAAATTCGGCCTCAGCCGCCGCGAACAACAGGTCATCGGCATCATCCGGCTCGGCATGTCAAATAAGGAGATCGGATCGCGTCTCAATCTCTCGGAACAGACTGTCAAAAACTACGTTCACCGCATTCTGCGCAAAGTGGGCGCGGCCGATCGCCTGGATATCCTGGACCGTTGCCGCGCTGACACAATTGCGGTAGACTTCCCGGCTCTGGCTGAATCGGTCTGCCAATGAACGCCAACTCGCCGCGCGCCCAACCCGCCCCTAAAGCTCGTAGACGGAATAACTTACGCTAGGACCCGGCTAGGTCCCAGCTCCGGTATCGAATCCCCACCCCGAATCCGGTATCATGGATACACAATCTTCCCGGAGGGGTGATGGCTGTTCCCGTATCCCAGATGTGGACCGTGGCGACGTATGTGCTTCGGCAGAAACTGGCCGGACGCAAGCGCTATCCGCTGGTGCTCATGCTTGAGCCGCTGTTCCGCTGCAACCTGGCTTGCGCCGGATGCGGCAAGATTCAGTACCCCGCCCACATCCTAAAAAAGGATCTGACGCCCGAAGAGTGCTTCAAGGCAGTCGATGAGTGCCCCGCGCCGGTCGTTTCCATTCCCGGCGGCGAGCCCCTGATGCACCCGCAGATAGACAAAATCGCCGAAGGCCTGGTCGCGCGCAAGAAATACGTCTACCTCTGCACCAACGCGCTCCTGCTCAAGGAAAAGCTCCATCTTTTCAAACCCAGCAAGTACCTGAGCTTTTCAGTTCACGTCGACGGACAGAAAGAGCACCATGATTTTTCCGTGTGCCGCGAAGGCGTTTACGACGTTGCCGTCGATGCCATTCGCGACGCGGTGAAGGCCGGCTTCCGCGTAACCACGAACACCACGCTTTTCGATGGCGCCGACCCCAAGAGCGTGCGTGCTTACTTCGACGAGATGATGGACCTTGGCGTGGAGAGCATGATGCTCTCGCCCGGTTATTCCTACGACAAAGCGCCCGACCAGAAACACTTTCTCGGACGCGCCCGCACGCGCCGGTTGTTCCGCACCATGCTTTCGAATCGCAAAAAGAAATGGCGCTTCAATCAGTCGCCTCTCTTCCTCGAGTACCTGATGGGCAAGCGTGACTACAACTGCACGCCGTGGGGCATGCCGACCTACAGTCTGTTTGGCTGGCAGAAGCCGTGCTATCTTCTGCAGGATGGTTACGCCGAATCGTACAAAGAACTGATTGAAACCACCGACTGGGATGCCTACGGCACGCAGTCGGGCAATCCGCAGTGCGCCAACTGCATGGTCCATTGCGGATACGAGCCCACATCGGTCGATGACACGTTCGGCTCGCTGCGCGGATTTATCGATACGGTGAAGGCGACGTTCTCGCTCTATCCCGATAAAGGCGCGCTCGCCGATCTCGATCGCGAGGTCCGTCCGGTGTACTCGTACAATCCGCTGGTGCAAATTGCGGCGCCGTCGTCCAGAGCATCATCGTTGAATGGCGATTCAATCTCCGACAGCGCCTCAGCCGAAGAAGAAACGCACGTGCAGGCCGGCCCGTTGTATTAAACTCATCCCGGTGCGCATCCTATTTCCGGTGTCATCCTGCGTAAGGGTGTCATCCTGAGCAAAGTGAGGCGAACGCCGAACGCAGTCGAAGGACCCCTGCCTGACCAATGAATGAAAGCACCGACCAGAACGCGCACATCAATGATGAACTCGAAGTCGTCCCCGGCTTCGAGCGCGAGAACCTGCAAGGCTGGATTCCCGAACTCGCCACCGAAGCTGACATTCGCGCCGTCATCGAAAAAGCGTTCGACTATCGCGGCGATGTAACCATCACGCGCAAAGATGGCTCGCAACTCATGGGCTACCTTTTCGACCGCCGCGCCGGTAAAACTCTCAACGATTCCGTCATCCGCCTGATGCTCGCTTCCACCAACGAAAGGCCCGCGATCCCATACTCCGAAATTGCCGGCATAGCGTTCACCGGACGCGACACCGCCGCCGGCAAGACCTACGAAGCCTGGGTAAAGAAATACTGGGAAAGCCGCGCCAAAGGTGAAAAAAACATTTCAATCGAGCCCGAAGCATTGGAGTAGCTCTCCACGGCGCAGAGCTGTAGAGACGCGGCTTGCCGCTTCTCAAGCCGGCAGGCGAGCGATCCGGCCTTAGCCTTCGATCTCCCAATCCGCATCCAAGCGTGCGTTCAGGGAGCAGACTATGCACGCTTTCGGATATCGGCAGCTTTCCGTTCTTTTAGCGCTGGCGTTCATGCTGGCCGCAATCGTCTCCTGCACTCAAAAAGAAACTCCGCAACAATTGCGCCAGCAAACCGCGCATGCGACGGCTGAGGCAAAGAGCGATGCCCAAGCCATTGCCCAAGGCATCCGCGAAGGCTGGAGCCGCGACAAGCCCCTCGATGTGAATACAGCTACAAAGGACGATTTGCTGAGCCTGCCGGGCATGACCGACGCCGAAGCGGATCGAGTGATAGCCCACCGCCCTTACAACGACCGCGATGAATTGGTGACGCGGAAGATTGTTCCGAGATCCGAATATGACAAAATTTCGGACCGCATTACCATCAGGAAGTAAGCCGAGCCTTTTCCACACTGCGGTTTCCGATTGTCCGCACCGTCAACGGGAGGCGAGCAAAATGGTGGTAACAAAGGTATGCCCAACGGAGTCGGACTCGCTCACGACCCGTACAATATTTCCATGCTAGTCCTCGCCTCCGCCTCGCCGCGCCGTCAGGAATTACTGCGTAACGCCGGCATCGCTTTTGAAGTGCAGCCCGCGAATATTAACGAAGACCCGCTTCTCGAAGAGAACGCGAAAGCCTGCGCCGAGCGCCTCGCGAGAGAGAAGGCGCTTGCAGTCGCCCGCACAAGGCCAAACGATCCCGTGCTCGGCGCCGACACGGTCGTCGTCGTTGGTGGGCAATATGACAATCAGATTCTCGGCAAGCCCGCCGACGCCGCCGATGCCGCTCGCATGTTGCGCCTGCTCTCCGGACGCACGCATCAGGTGATCACCGGCGTGTGTCTGGTGCTGAATGCTCGATGTTCCGTAGCCAGCGAAACCACTTCCGTCACCATGTCCGAAATTTCCGCCGACGAAATCAGCGCCTACGTTGCCACCGGCGAGCCAATGGACAAAGCCGGCGCATACGCAATCCAAGGCATCGCGTCGCGTTGGATTCCTCGAATCGAAGGGGATTACAGCAATGTGGTGGGATTACCGGTAGCGCTCGTGTATCGCCTGCTAAAAGAGTGGCAGCTGATCTAAGTGAAGTAGATATGGAAGGTCTGACAGCGTTTGCTTAACTGAGGTAAAGGTTGACTGCGAGCCGCAGTCCCTCCGTGCACCTCTTTGTACTCTGTGGTGCATGCTTTTCGCCAACGGTCACCAGAAGGCCGACGGCTCGCGTGGCGCGGACGCCCTCGTCCGCGTAGGCGTCGTGCACGGCCTACGGCTTCTTCTCCGTGTCTTTCTTCTCGTCGCCTTCTTTGACTGCCTGTTTGAAGTTGCGTATGCCTTCGCCCAGCCCTTTGCCGAGGTCGGCAAATTTACTCGGGCCAAACAGCAGCAACGCGATTCCAACGATCAGCAGAATATGCAGCGGCTGGAATAAACCCTCACCCATGACTTCCTCCATTGCGGAAGGCCGCGCAAACCTGCGCTCGCCGAAACCGCAGAGACTTCCATCGGCCTCACCCAAGCGCATCATCGTCAGCGCCCAATCAGGCCCAAATCCCTAAGTCAAATTCTAGGTTAGTGTAGGGTAGGAGTCAAAGCACGCCCGTACCGCCCGTCACCGCCAAGTGTGATTCCAGTCACAAGGGGGCGGAAGTGCTCTAGACAGCGTACTTTACACAATTCGCTGTATCACGCCGATTCAATCAGCCCCGCCAGCAGCGCGGCGCGGCGCGGCAGCTCGGAAATCAAAATGTGTTCGTGTGCGGCGTGCGCGCCATCGCCGACTCCACCCAGCCCATCCAGAGTCGGAATCCCCATTCCCGCGGTAAAGTTGCCATCGGACCCGCCGCCGACCGCAGCTTCGCCCAGTTTCCATCCCAGCTCGCTCGCAATGGCGACCGCCTTGCCGTAAAGTGCGGCGATGCCTGGAGTGCGCTCCATGGGCGGGCGGTTGATTCCACCGCTGACTTCAATCCTGCACTTGCGGTTGAACGGATGCAGGCTGTGCATCTTCTTATCGATTCCGGCCGCGTCCTTCATGCGGGCAATACGCACGTCCACCTGCGCTGTAGCTTGTGCTGGAACGACGTTTGTGCGCGCGCCCCCGCTCACGATTCCCACATTCAGGGTCAGCCCATTTTTCAAATTCGTGAAGCCCGCGATCTTTTCGATCTGCCTCGCCAGCTCAACAATCGCATTCACTCCGCGTTCAAAATCCAGTCCTGCGTGCGACGCCTTGCCGATCACTCTGACCTGATAATCTCCCACACCTTTGCGCGCCGTTTTCACCGCGCCATGGGGACCGTAGGAAGGCTCGGCTACAAGCACCGCGCCGGATTTCCTGGCCAGCCGCTCTGTGATGGCGCGCGAAGACTTGCTGCCGACTTCCTCATCGGAAACAAGCAGAACGGTTACCGGACGTTGCAGCTTCGCGTGCCCCTTGCTTTTCGCCCATTCCAACAGTCCACCGATAGCATGCAGCATCAGGGCAATGCCCGACTTCATATCGAGCACGCCCGGTCCCATCAGTTTGTCGCCGTCGATTCGGCAAGGCATTGCCGCCAGCGTGCCCAGCGGATAAACCGTGTCGTAGTGACCCAGCAACAGAACTGGCTTGCCGCCAGCCATGCCCGGGAAATCAACCTGAAGATGATTGCCGAAATCCTCGGCCCGATGGATGCGAACGTCGCCGCCGAACGCCGCGAACTCCAGTGCGACAGCTTCAGAGACCCGATCCGCGGCAGCCTTATTGTCGCTGGGCGACTCGATTTCTACCAGCTTGCGAATCGTGGAGACGATCCGATCGTTCCTTTGTTCAAAGTAAGCGAGAGCTGTGGGGCCTCGGCTGAGTTTTGTGTCGGCAATGATGTCTGCGGATCGATCTTTTCGATTCACCTCGTGCCGGTCTCCTTATAGTGATATTAGGCGCCACACCTTATTGGCCGGAAGAGTACGCCGGGCGCAGCCTGCCCAAGAAGCTCTTCTCCTTGCTCTCATCGCTTTTTGAATTTCCCCAAGTCCAGTACAGGCCTGCATACCCGTAAGTTTCCGACTGTCCTGCCACCGAATGCCCGTAGCAATAGAGCAACTGAAATCCCGGATTTCTAAAATAATAGTATCCGCCCAAATCGAGCATCGTTGCCCGTTGTGTCTGTGCGGTTGCGAATCCCTCCGCGCCGTGTGAAAACAGCTCGGCTCCTAGTGTCAGCTTTTTCCCGAGGTCCCGCTGTACTAACCAGCCCCCGTAGGTGAAATTGCGGTAGCCGGTCTGCGGGATGACCGTCTCGCCCGCACCGCCATAGGTCGTCCATGGTCCAAAACTCTTTTGCAACCACACCGGCAACTTGTACCAGACCTTTCCAACTCCCAGACCCTTGGAATAGCTGCCGGTGGGTAGCTCTATCATCGGGAAGGTCCCGACCTGAGGACGATAGTTGGTTTCTTTTACGAATCTGTATTTCGCGCCAAGTTCCGTGTCGGTGAGGCCATAGGCACTGCTGCCAATTCCGGCGGGAAAATACTTGGGATTGTTGGATGGAACGACAGCCCCGAAAGGCACGATCATATGCAGCTGAAGATCAGGTGCGGCTCCCCAGTTGGCTTCAAACGCCGGTCCCAACGGATCGGATTCGACCGGAGTTCCGTCCGTGCCCCCAAATACGTAAAACTCATAATGACGGAAGTCCACCGGCTCCGGATCATCCGTCTGAAAAGGTGGGCCTGCCCATGCAGAACCGGCAACGATCGTCAGCTGCAGGAGTAACGCCAGCCCGAAGAGAGCGCGACGACGCATTTCATGTTGCAGTTTCGCATAAATCGCTAACGCATGCCTCTGTTCACCTCAAGCCGCGTGCGCCAGCGTCCGGTATTCTTCTTCCGACTGCGAGGGCAGCAACACCCACAGCGTATAAATGCCCAGCGCCGTGCCAATCGGCACGCTCAACAGAGCCAGGAATCCAAACACCAGCGCCACCACGCGCGCCCATTCCTCGCGCTGGAGCAAGCCCCATCCCGTGACGATGCCCATAGCGGCCTTCGCCAGGATCAGCCAGCCCACCACGCTCACCAGCGCTGGCAGCCACGCCATCACTTCCGGCGGAGGCCCGTTCGGAATATTGCCTAGTCTTACGATCACGAGTTTCGACACGAGAAGCACGACCACTCCGCCCACCACGTGCAGCGCCGAGTAGGCCATCCACAAAATTCCCACCAGCTTCACGTGCTCGCGCACACGATTGCGTCCATAGTCCGCAGGGCCCGTGACTGCCTTGCCGCATCGTACGCAACGTCCCTGTCCCGCCTGCAAATGCGCTCCGCATTGATCGCAAAACATCGGACTCCTCCGCACCGCACGAATTCTGTTCTATAGACAATACGTTCGCAAGCCGTAGAGAGTTCCCGGAGCAGTAGCCAGCTCTCAGTTCTCAGTTCTCAGTTCTCAGTTTTCAGTTCTCAGTGAGAGCGATGCAGTTGCCGATCTAGGGTTGTGATTTTCTCCAACCGTGCCGATCCGTAGTCGGATGCAGACACTCTCGCCGATGGTTGATAGCGAAGAGAAGAACTGAGAGCTGACCGCTGCCGGCTAAGAGCTGCTTCTCAAACGAAAAGGCCACCCGGCAACTTGGGTGGCCTTTTCTTTCAAGGGAGAATAGTTCCAACGGAGCTGTTGAAAACCCATCAGAACTTTCTGCGGGAATCTTATGAGCCTTAAAAGGGGGGTGTCAAGCAAAATTTAGAGATTAAATAGTCGTGTTTTCAATAGGTTACAAACTGTGTCCACAATCTGTCAAACTGGGTCAAAACGGAACAAAATTGTCGCTCCCGCCCCTAAAACCCATCGATTGATCCACTTACGGCCTGTGGCGCGTCTCGCGCACTTGGTCATCTAAGTGCAAGGAGATGATTTCCATCTCCTCTGGACGGTCGAAAACCCGTCCCGGGAAAAGCTTCTTCATCAAGATCCGCACGCCTCCAAACCCCACTCCCACCACCAGCGCCAGCCCAATTACAATCCCGCACAACACCAGCCCGTTGAATAGCAGGTTCGCTAGATTGTTGCGCTTGCTTAGATAAGTGTTTTCATTCCACGTAACGTCGGCGTCATAGCTGACGGCTCCGAGCAGGTCCTGCGCTTCGCGCCGCGAAAGCGGTCCCGCGGCAATCGCAACGATCGGCCCACTGCGCTTGTCGAAGAACGGCCCCACATCCACAATCGACGCCACTCCCGGCTGCTGCGCCGTCACTTGATGCGCGGTGTCGATCTGCCGCAACTTCTCCGCCGCAATCTGGGGCGTTGGATACTCGATCAGCATCAGCGTCGCTTCGCCCGCCTGCGCCGCATACTTCCCGATCAGCACTTCGGTGTCCGATTTGAAATCCACTATCGAGCTGGCCAGCGGAGCATTCATCCGGTCAAGCGTCAGCGGACCCATTACGTATTTCTCTGTGTTTTTTTTGAACCCGTTCGTCGGCAGATGATTGCGCAGCGGAGGCAGCGTGCCCGCGCTGCCCACAGGCCGCGGCAAGATTCCCGCCAACTCGCGTAATTCCGCCGCCGACATCGCCGACAGCTTGTCGAACACCGCGTCCACCAATACGTTCCCCTGGAAAAACAGCACCCGATTGCCGAGCGAACCTCCCTCGCCGCCGATTTTTTCCTCATTCATCTCGAGAATTCGGTAGAAAGTGAACGCCCCGAAAGCGCCGCTCGCATCTTCAAACACCGCCGTTTTAACGTCGAGCTTTCGCCCGTCGTCGCGCGTAAACTGTGCCTTTTCGAATCGCTGGAAGCCGTATTCTTGGAGCACCGCTGCGTTCGCAGCATCGGCCACAGCCGCATCGTTGCTCTTGACCGCAGTCCCGCTCATCTGCCAGCCGCCAAATTGCGCAGGCAAAACGGGGACCGGCGAGGATGCCGGCGAGTCGGCAGCCATAGCCGCGCCCGTCACCATCAACAGAAAAACAAGGAATAATCGGGGAAATTTCATCTCGGAAAAGCGCACACCCATTACTCGATTAGACTACCGGCAAGCCTGTAAAGTTTCCACCGCCGGAGTAGCGTGGAAGCCGGAATCAGCCCCGCTTTTGACGAAGCAAAGCCTCATTCCTCAATGTCCCTGCCTTGACAGGCAACGCGAAAACGAGGACCATAGCTCGCTGCGATGTGGCTGCACTTACACAATCGAGGAGAGACAAAATGAAAACCAGATTGATCGCATTGACGATCGTCATGATGTGCTTTGCCGGTGTAGCGCTCTGCGCGGCCGCCGATAGCGCAATGCTGGGCACCTGGAAGCTCAACGAAGCCAAGTCGAAAATTCCCGCTGGCGCGTCGAAGAGTGTCACCGTAGTCTATGAAGCCGCCGGCGACGATTTGAAGTGCACCATCGATGGTGTCGACGGCGCAGGCAAGCCAACCCACACCGAATGGACCGGCAAAATCGACGGCAAGGACTATCCGGTCACCGGCGACCCGAATCAGAGCACGCGGTCCCTTAAAAAGATCAACGCCCACTCCTTTGAAGTCACGATTAAGAAGGACGGCAAAGTCACGATCAGTGGACGTCTCGAGCTATCCCCCAATGGCAAAAGCCGCACTGTAATCTTGTCGGGAACCGACGCGGCGGGAAACAAGTTTCAGACAGCCTCGTTCTACGACAAGCAGTAACGCATGATGTAGCGCCCGGCGACTCGCCGGTAGTGCCGGGAGCGCCTCGCTCTCGGTGTCAATGAAGAAAAGGGCCGCAGAAATCAGCGGCCCTTCACAACGAGCTCCCACTGCGCCGTTTCCGTAAACGTTACCACCGGATGGCCCAGCGCATACTGACCCTCCGCTGTCACATGCACCGTCCCCGCACTCGCTGGCAAAGTGAGCACCACGGGCGCATTTCCCGACGAGTTCGTCGTTGCTATCCGGGCTGAGAGCGTCCCCGCATCTGTCGTGAAAAATACCGTTGCTCCCGCCGCGCTTCCGCCTGACGATCCCGGCTTCAGCGTCACCGACAAATTCAAATTCGTTCCCGGCGCGCCCGATTGCCCGTCCCCAACTTTAGTAAACGTTGCCGCAGGATTCCCCACGACAATCCATCCACTCTGCTCCTGCGTGACACCCGAGCTATCCGTGCCCGGCACCGTGTAGCGATAGAATCCCTGCTTCTTGCCCGCCGTGACACTGATCGCGCCGTTCTGACTTGAGGTGATCGTCCCCTGAGTTACGGCAACCGTGATGCCCGTGTCGAAAGTCGGCGCGCCCAGCGTCACCGTTCCCGTGCCCGAAAGTATCGTCGGAGCGAGCGTAACCGTCCCGCTCGCCGGCAGCATGGTCGTATCTGGATTCAAGTCCCACTCCGCCGCTGGCAGGTGGGCCGTCGATCCCGTCACCACCAGCAGTGTTGCGCTGTAAGGCGCGAAGCTCATGCTCGATGACCACGCTGTCGCCGCCGACGTCACAATGGTCGTTGGGTTAGTTTTCGATAGCGTATACGCCGTCACCTGTGAAGGCGCGAAGCCGCTGATCGCAAACTGCGCGTTATACGTCGCACTCGGCGCTTTATTCAGCACCATGACCGTCATCGTCGTTCCCGCGGAGTTGATGGCCGCGTAGCTGCTGAACAGATTCGGATTCGCATTATTCGTATCCGAAATCGAAATTCCCGCAAACGTGTCGTGCTTCCCGTCGTAATTCCTGTAGAGCTTCAGCGCCTGGTAATTCGGATTCGTGCTCGCCGGCGCCGTCCAGCGCGAGGCCAGATACATGCGCTCGCGCCCCAGAATGCCGTAAGCATCCGCGTCGCCCAGCGCCGTCGAAAAATCCGACTCGCCCGCCGCCGCCGCATTCCACTCCGTAAAACTCAACGGCGTTCCCGGATAAATCATGTTCGCAATCGCGCGCATGCGCGGAATGCGAAACGGAATCGTCTTCTTCGGCTGGATAAACGTCGTCCACTTTTGATTGATATCGGGCGACGGGCTCACAAATGTTGGATCCCAGTAATCGCGGAAGATTTTCAGCGCCAGCGCCCGCTTCTGCGCCAGCGTGTAATTCGATGTATCCGGCGTGTCCGGGTATGCGTGCAGGTCGAACACATCCACCGACCGCGTCCCCGCGATCTGGTCCTGCCAGTAGACTTCGTTCAGCCACCACGGGTCGAAGTCGATGCCCGCGTGCGCGCTCTTATCGTTGCCGTTCGCGCCGTTCCAGTAAAACCACCAGCAGCACGTGATCGGCCCGAAACGAATCGCGGCCGGATCCCACCCCTTGAGCGCGCTGCTCTCCGCAATAAATGTGTCGCGCATCTCGTCGTAGGCCGTGGGCTGAGGATGCACATCCATGTGCGTGCTGCCCCAGATTTCAATCTCGTTATCCATGTCGAAGAAATGCGGCGAGCTGCCAAACGCCGTAGCCAGCGCCGCCGCCCACGTGTTGCGATACACGCAATTCGCTGTCGGGCAGGATTGACTATGGTCGTCGAGCAGCGGGAAGTAAGCCGAGGTCGCGGCATTCGTCGTCACCGGCGTTGAGCAGTCGGTCTCGAGACCGTCTCCCGCGTCTGTGTTATAAGGATCGACGCTGCACTGCGCGCCAAAGCTCGAAACCGAATAGCTCCAGTGGTAGTTGTCGGTGCCGCCCTGCGTAGTCGAGGTCTCCGCCGTCTGCGCCACCCACGGCAGCATCACCATCGTCATCAGCGGAGTGCCGCCGGCGTTCTTCACGTCCGTGATGAACTGCGTGGAACTGGCATCGTTGCCATTATTGAATCCTTCCGCTGCGTAGTCTTCGAAGTAGTAGTCGGCGGCAGAATTGTAGGTTTCGAGCTGCCAGTTGTAAGTCGAAGTCGCGTCGCCGCCCCAGCGCACCTCAGTCGCGCCGGTATTTGTAATATCCGCAGCCGAATTGGGATAAGCGAATCCATACACGTAAGGACTAATCGCGTGCCGGTTGCCGAGCGCGTCAATCGTGATCTGAACGGCAGTCATTGCTTGGCGAGCTTGAGTCCGAGAGCCGAGATTAGAAGACCCGACGGAAGACCCCGCTTCTCGATCTGCGTTTGCCGCGATGGCCGCGCTCGCGGGCGGCAGGCCACCTTGAGCGGTTTGCGAGCCAGCCAATTGTCCGGAACCCGAGCCGGTTACGATGAGGGCAAGAATACTCACAAAAAAGAGAGTCTCGGCAAAGCCGTGCCGCGCAAGCCGCTTCATAGGGAGGGCCTCCATCCCGACATGTTAGGGGAGCAGCAGGAAACGCGCACCTCTCATAAGGGCAGGGTTCGGCGCTTACAGGGGCAGCGTGCGCCGATAGCAATTTGCGCGCGGCATACTGCCATTCACTCAAACCCGGATTGGCCGAGAGTACACTACCGCCTTCTATTGCCTGCGGCTGGAATGGCTGGCAACACATAGCCATCTGCCGTCTTGATACACCCAGGTGTCGGTGAACCGGCCGGAATGCTCATAGGGCTTGTTCTTGTATGTTCCCTTGGCATGATAATCGCCCGTGATCACAGCCGCGTCGCCATATACCTCCACGGCTACGTTATCAGTCGTCATGAAAGCCGGCCTGAAGTCTGGATCCGTGATTTCCGCGAGAAACACGCTGCGCGTGCTTGTAATTCCGTCGTACTCCGTGTCGACGAAATGTTCTCCGAGCATGGCGGCGACCGTGCGCGCATCGCGCTTAACCTGAGCCAGGCCCCATATTCGTTCTAAAGCCACCAAATTTGCTTTGTTGGCAGTGGAGGTGCCAAAGGCCTGCGCACAGACAGGGCTCGACTCCGCGCAAATCAACACCGTTGCCAGGAAGCGGACCATCATGGAACGAAGCATCGCCATTGGGCCTACTAAGGCTTATCGACGAAATGACGGTTGGGCTTGAGGAGGTTTATGCGCAGAGAATCGCCGTGATTAGACACGGGAAATCGATCACACGGGTCAAGGGGAATGAAAAAGGTCCGGCGCGCAGCCTATTGTCCTTCTGGCTTTTCCACTTTGCTCGCGACCTTCACGCCGCTCAGCCCGCCCGCATACCGTGCCACACCGCGATACAGCGACTCCGCAATCCGCTGCCGATGCTCTGAAGTCTCCAGCTTGCGCTCGTCGGTGGGATTCGACACAAACGAAATCTCCGCCAGAATCGACGGCATGTTCGCGCCGATCAGCACAATGAACGGCGCTTTCTTCACACCGCGATTCCGGATCCCCACATTATTCAACGACAGCCCGCCGTACAGAGAATCCTGAACATCCGAAGCGAACTCGCGCGACTCGTCGATCTTTTCCTTCAGCGCAATCTTCTTCACCAGATCCTGTAACTCGTGAATCGATTTCTCCGAAACCGCGTTCTCTCGCGCCGCCACTTCCAGCGCCTCTGGTGACGAGGTGAAATTCAGATAGTAGGTCTCCACGCCACGCGCGTCTTCATCGTGGCTCGAGTTGGCGTGGATTGATATAAACAGGTCGGCGCGCTCGCGATTCGCAATTGCCGTTCGCGTTTCCAGCGGAATAAACGTGTCGTCGCGCCGCGTGTAAACCACGTCTGCTCCCATCCGCGTTTCCAGCAGCCGTCCCAGCCGCTTCGCCACATCGAGCACCAGATCCTTTTCCTGCAGTCCATTCGGACCAATCGTTCCCGAATCGTGCCCGCCGTGTCCCGCGTCGATCACGATCTTCCCAATCTTCAGGCCCAATGCCCGAGTGAGTGAACGATCTCCCATCGCCGTCGGCCGCGCCTCGCGCGTCTCCATATCGGCCGTATCGCTCTGGCCTCCGCTAATTCGCGGCTTGCTCTGTCTTGCGCTCGTGCGCGTCGTGCTGTCGTCGGGCGTCGTCGAACTGTGTTTGCCGCGTCGCGCCTTTCCACTCTTCGAAGAAGTATCGTCGTCAGGCCCAACGATCGTCTTGGGAATCCTCCGGTCCGTTCCCTTTACCGGCACCGTCGTTCTTACGACGCCTCGTGTGTTGCTCGGCCCATTTTCCTGCCCATCGTCAGCGTCAGTGCTTTCCGGCGCTACCTTCTCGGCGATGGCATGCTCTTTCTCGGATTTCACTTTGCCATGTGGCTCAGGAACGACGTCGCTCGCGTCGTCATCGTCCGCCGCGTCCGATCCCTCGCTTGCCGACGCCGACACTGACGATTTGCCAGCCGTAGCGGCAGGCACTCCACTTGTTGCCGGACCCTGAGCCTTCGCCAGTTCCGCTGCCCGGCTTTGTTTTCCGTGAACGTCGATGATCAACCGGTAAGGATCGGGCAGCAGAAACGCGTCGTAACTCGAGAGGTCGTCGACCTCCAGTACAACGCGCGTTTGCCCAGGCTTGAATTCCGCCACGCGAATCTTTTTCAGGAAGCCGTCATCCACATCGAACGTCTTCCCCACTAGCGTGGACGCCAGTTTCGTATCCAGCAGATCGAAGAAGATCCGGTCCGGATTTGCGATACGCAGCGAGTTGAACTTCACTTCCTGCTCAATGTCGATCGCCACCCGCGTGTAATCCGGAGTTGACCAATGCCGCACGCCAGTGACCCGAGGCAACTCGCCGTGCCGCCTCGCGCTTCCTGACTCTTGCGTGCCATTCGCCGTTACATTCGCCGCGTCATTTGAATTGTCCAGCGAAGCATTGCCCGCAGATGAGTTGCCTACCGAAGAGTTGCCTGCCGATGTATTATCCGCCGCTGAAGCACCCGCCGGCAGATTGCGCGCAGAGTCCTTTGCGCCCTGGTTGGCGCGTCCCTTGCGAGCCGTGCGTTCTTTTTCCTTCGCCGCATCTTTCACCGCGGCGTCAATTTCCTTTACCGCAGCGCGCGCATCGCCGGCCAGCCGGTTCCTCGGATAGCGGTGCAGAAAATCTTCAAACGTCTTTCGAGCCTGCTCTGGATCGTTTAGATCGTCTTTATAGATTTCGCCGATGGTAAACAGCGCGTCGAACCGGTACTTGCTTCCCGGATACTCCTTGCGCAGAAAGTGATACTCCTCGACCGCTTCGCGCAGAATCGTGTCGTCGTCGAAGCGCCGCCCCATCTCGACCATCAACTCGGCCGTTGCCACCACGCTCGGGTCCGCCTTCGACGACGCTGGACTGCCAAAATAAACTCGCCGATAGGAGTCAATTGCCCGCTGATACTCGTGGCGCGTCCGCTGATTCGCGGGGCGCCCATTCAGCGCCTCCCGCATCCGTTCCGCCCGAGCGAACTCCTGCCGAGCCCAAGCGTCGTTGTGATGCACTCGAGCCGAAGCCGGCACCGCCAGCGGTCCTAGGAGCGCTACCATCGCAAGAACAAACACGACAGCGCCCCACCGCCCAGCGCGATGCAATAAGCCAGATTGGCTTCGAGTTAGGGTCGTAGAAGCCTGGGTCATACTATTTACTCATTAAGTCATTGAGAGATTGAATCAATGGACTCAATGACTCAATGTCTTAATGATTCAATATTCATTGCAACGTCAATCCGTATTACTAATGCGCAGCACGCCGCGTTCGTCCCGCTCCATGCGCACCGGGTCAGAATGCACTGCATTGAAAATTACCCGCGTGCCGCCATCGGTTCCCGCGTATAGGTCCGTGATCCGGCGCACATAATTCCGAGTCTCCGCAAATCGAGGAACCCCCGCACTCTTCGCCACCGCTCCCGCCCCGGCGTTATAGGCAGCCAGACTCAGCCGCACGTCCCCGCCGTAGCTATCCAGCAAGTGCCTTAGATGTCGAACCCCGGCCTCGACATTTTGTTCCGGATCAAAAGGGTTGGAAACGTTCAGCGACCGGGCCGTCGCCGGCATGAGCTGCATCAGGCCCATCGCCCCCTTGCGCGACACCGCATTGGGATTGAAATTCGACTCCACCTTTATTACCGACCGCACCAGGTTCGGGTCCACATTGTGCCGAGCCGCCGCCTGTTCAATCGCCGAATCTATCTCCCGCGCCGAAAGCGCAGGGCGTGTAAACCCAACATTCAACGCCTGATAGTTCGGGCTTTGGCCATTTCCGTTGTGCCCGTCCGCGCCGTGTGCTGTGCCGGCATCCAGATAACGATTCACCTCTGACGCTGCCGAGCGCGCTGCCCGCATCACCGCCCCGCTGGTCGGAACCGGCTTGAAGCGGTGCTCGGTCGTGCTCCAATACATAAGCCGCCGCCCGGACGAAACCCTGCTGGCTGCGGGCCGCGAATCGTCTGCCCCGCGATCGCCGTTGACGTAAATCGTCCGCCCGTTCTCGTCGGTGGACGCAGTAATGCCTCCCGACTGCGCCCGCGCCGGTCGTGCCGCCATAAATGCTGAAGAAAGGAGAGTCGCCGTAACACCGGCCATGGCAATGGTTTGCAGGTTAATTCGCATAGGGTATTGGTCGGTCCGAGCCGCTGAGCCGAATATTCACCCCAAAGGACACACTCAACCCCTCGGGTCACCTACCCGCAAACCTGCCGGAGAATCCAGAACCAGAGTACTGCGATTATAGGTCGCGCCCCACCGCCCAGCAATCTCTCCGAAGGTCGTAGAACCTCTGGAGGTAATGGGCCAAATTATTGATGAGGCGGTTTTTTCGCGCGGAGCCGTCAGCCGCAGCTGCTACCAATTGCAGAAGTCCGAAGTCCGATTGAAGAAGTAAGCTATGCGCTGCTAGCCACGAGCCACCCGATTCGCTCTAACTACAGCCGCAGACTGGTTCTACTTCTGCAATCTGACCTCTGCCTTCTGACCCCTGCACTAAAATGATCCAGAACTATGAACGCCAAATCCCTCCACGATCTTTTCGCCCAGGTACGCTCCAAAAAGCTGTCGCCCGATGAAGCCGTCCAGCGCCTTTGCCATCTCCCCTTCGAAGACATTGGCTTCGCCAAGGTCGATCACCACCGCGCTCTTCGCCAAGGCATGCCTGAGGTGATCTTCAGCCAAGGCAAGACTCCCGCGCAGGTCGCGAAGATCTTCGTAAAACTAGCCGCCCACGAAGGCAACATCTTGGCCACCCGCGCAACCGAAGAGCAATACCAAGCCGTAGCCGCCGAAGTCCCTAAAGTCGAATACCGGCCGCTCGCCCGAGCAATCACCCTCCAGCGTGACCGAAAGCATCACGGCAAAGGCATTATCGCAGTTGTCTCCGCCGGCACCAGCGACATTCCAGTCGCCGAAGAAGCCGTCGTCACCGCCGAACTCATGGGCAACCGCGTCCAGCATCTCTATGACGTGGGAGTCGCCGGCATCCACCGCCTGCTCGCCCATCGCAGCGTGCTCGCCGAGGCGCGAGTGATCATCGTTTGTGCCGGCATGGAAGGCGCTCTGCCCAGCGTGGTCGGAGGCTTGGTCGGAGTTCCCGTCATCGCCGTTCCCACCAGCATCGGCTACGGAGCCGCCTTCGAAGGTCTCGCTGCCCTGCTAGGTATGCTGAATTCCTGCGCCAGCAACGTAAGCGTGGTGAATATAGATAACGGTTTCGGCGCCGCTTATGTAGCCAGCCTGATCAACCGCAAGTGATTTCGGATTTCCCGGACAAACAGTGGGCAACAATCCTGTGTTCTGCATGCACCCTCACTAAATTGTCATCCTGTCTATAACCACGACGGCTCTGTCAACTGTTTTTTGGCAACAGAGGGGCGCGGCCTCGGCAAGAAGGGTTTTGCCGTTGCTTTTCCCCTTAGTAGAAGGGGTTGCTGTTGCTGTTGC
>JBAVYO010000017.1:0-5112 GCA_049698855.1 Terriglobales bacterium | reverse complement strand
GCGTTGCCCTCAGGGGCTAAAGCCCCGGTTTCTTGGCGCCGGATGCGGCGCGGCTGAAGCCGGCACCCTTTCAAGGCAGGTTCATTTATGCCGCGAACTTACGGGACAGCACACTAGATCAGGCGTCACAATTGCCATTGCAGGCTTACAGATGGGGCGCCGTCTAGCGCTGGTCGATCAAGTGAACGGTTTCCAGAATCGTGTTACCGACGATCTCCAGGCTCTTTGGGCTTAGCTTGTCCATGGTGTCCTGCGGAGTGTGGTGGAAGACGTTGTTGTAGCCGTAGTCGAGGTCAATGACGTCGGCGGAAGGAACGCCGCGTTTCACAAACGGGATGTGGTCGTCTTCCATTGGCCCCTCAAGAGCGTAAAAGTGAGACTGGTAACCTCCGCGCTGCGCGGCGGTGTAGATGAGATCGAGCAGCCACGGCGTTGAGTTGGTGTCGCGCTGAATATCGAGATCGGCATCGCCGATCATATCCATGACCATCAGCGCTTTAATCTTTTTCAGCGTGCCGTCCTTCTCCCATTTTTCGGCGAGATGACGAGTGCCGTAGAGGCTGTCGGTATCGGTCCAAGTCTTCACGGCTTCTTCGCCGTCGGTCCAAACCAGCCAGACGCTGTAGCCATCACGTGTTTTGCCGCGAAGTTGATTGGCGAATTCGAGCAGGATTGCCGTTGACGAGCCACCGTCATTGGCTCCCACATAGCCGGTGTTACGCAGCCAGTAGTTAGTGTCATAGTGGCCGAGGATGGCGATAATGCCATCTTTCTTGCCGGGAAATTTGGCGATGATGTTGCGAACTGGGAATTTGCCTTCCACCGTATCAGCGGTGAATGCGTCGTCTTCGACCTGGTCGCCTTTGAGGTGGTCGAGAATGTAGTGTTCGAGTTTTTTATGGTTCTCATTGCCCATGTAGCGCTCGCCGAACGCGGTGACTTCGCGGGTGTACTGGAAGGCGCGCTTGGCGTCGATTTGCGGGAGAGGAGACGAATCGGAAGATGCGGCCGGAGCGGCAGCGCTTTCGGAGTTTTCCACGGCCGCTGGCGTCGCAGGCGATGGCGTCGCATCGGCAGACGCGGTTGTTCCCTTGCTGCACGCTGTTGTGGCTAGCATCGTCATCACCAGTGCAGCCAGCGAAAGCCCTAACCACAGGGGACACAGAGGAGCACGGAGGAAAACTTGGTTCGTTGTCTCAGAGGGATTCATAGTCGCTTTTGTCTCCTCATCTGTGAAGCGTTCTTTATCTACGATGCGTTCTTTTCGGCGCGCTTCTTGCGCTGTGTAGGATGCACGAACCAGGCGATCGCAATGCTCAACACATACAGGAGCACCATGGGTGCGGCGAAGATGCACATGTTCACGATGTCGGGCGTCGGCGTGATGATGGCGGCGACGATGAAGATCCCGAGGATCGAGTAGCGGATGTTGCGCCACATCCAGCCGGCGCTGACAATCCCCATAAGCGCGAGGAAGAACACCAGGATGGGCATCTCGAAGATCGCGCCCATGCCGAGAATGATGGTGACAAACAGCTGTGTGTATTCCTCAATGGTGATCATCGGCTGGAACTGCTTGCCGAAGTCAATCAGAAAGCTGAGCGCCTGCGGGTAGACTACGCGGTAGCCGAAATAACCTCCCGCCAAAAACAGGCTGACGCTCGAAACCATGAAGGGCAGCACGTAGCGCTTTTCATTGCGGTAGAGTCCGGGCGCGATGAAGAGCCAGATCTGATACAGCACGAACGGCGATGCAACGAACAGCCCGGCGACGCCAGCGACTTTGAGATAGAGGTTGAAGGGGTCGACGGGATTGAGATAGACGAGTTTTTCCGGCAGGCCGTACTTGTGAAGCACGTCGGTGATCGGCTTCTGCATGATGCCGACCAGGCGTGGCGCGGAGAACCAGCAGCCAAAGAAGCAAAGGACGACCGCAACGATGGAGTAGACGAGGCGTTTGCGAAGTTCCTCGAGATGATCGAGGAAGCCCATGGTGGGCATTGCGTCGCGGGCGGATTCTTTGATAGGGGATGACGCGGCCGCTTCAGGCATCGGGCGCAACTTTCGGGCGGACTGGAGACGGGGCAAGCCCCGTCTCTACGGCGGTGGCGTCGGCAGTCGCGGGCGCGGATTTAGTTTCAGCGGGCGATTGGGCGGACGTGGTTTCCACCATCTTAGGGCGATCTGCCGGGGAAGTATTGTCGGCGGATGGCGGATTGAAGATGCGGCTGGCCAGCGATCCCAGCGGCGCCTGAAGCGGCGGCAGAATCTGCGGCTTCTTGTCGGTTTCGAGGGTATTGATTTCGGATTCGATCTGCGAACGGAATTCGTTGGAGGCGCGGCGGAACTCGTTCATAATGCGCCCGATTTGGCGTCCGATCTCCGGCAGTTTCTTGGGGCCGAAAAGGATCAGCGCCAGAAGAAACAGGAAGATCATCTCACCCGAGAAGCCAAAATTCATACGGGTATCATAATGCGCCAAGGCCGCAGGTGACTACAACGGATTGGGGATGATGGCGGCGATTGCGGGATCATGCAATTGTCGACTTCGGAGGATGTCGTATCGGTCCGATAAAGCAGGAGAGAATCCGGCCGCTGCCGCTTCTGCGAAGTTCGATCCATTTGGACTCCGTCAATTCGCTATTTGTTCGTCCTAATTTAATCCCCACAACTTCGCCGGCCACGGAGACTCTCCGGGCGAAAAGCCCCGCCCAGCAGGCGGTTTAGGCCCTATGGGTAGGCAATCTGCGCTTCTTTTCGTTGAGTCTCTGTGGAATACTATCGGGCAGGGCGGAACGCGCTTTCCGGGGATGCATTCCTCGCGCTAGCGCGCGACGGCCTGCCGAGAGAACGCGGGTCGATGAAGCGTTCCACGATCAACCTATTAAGTCCCGGAGATTTTATGCAGAGCCACAATGCTTCCAGCCGCAAACCCGGCCGCGTGCCGCCACGATCAACCGTCGCAGTAGGAATGACTGGCGAAGCAATCGGCAGAAATATCAATCTCTGGCTGAGCCGGTTTTGTCTGGCGCTGCTGGCTGTGAGTTTTGTGGCGCAGCCGCTGAACGCGAAGGTGACACCCCGGTACGCCTATGTTGCGGACCCCGGCCTGGGCCAGATCCTGGAGTATTCCATCAATCCGTCGACTGGCGCTCTCGCTCCAATCAGCGGATGCGCCACCACGCCCGATCCCAATTCGCCGAGCGCGGTCTTGGTAGACAAGAACGGTAGCTTTCTTTACGTCGCAAACAAAACGGCGAACAGTATCTGGGTGTATGCCATCAATCCGTCGAATGGCTGCCTGGTCACTTCGCCGGCGCCCGCATCTTATCCAACCGCTGGTACCGGGCCGGTTTCTCTGGGTGTCGGCGCCCATGACTTGTATCTCTTTGTTTCGGATAGTACCAGCGCGCAGATCGATGCCTTCCAAATGGTGGAGGGAATACTCACGTCGGTCGCCGGGAGCCCGTTTCCTGCCTGTACAAACGGCGCTGGAATCACGGTGGACACAGTCGGATCGTACATTTACCAGGCGAGCAATGTTTCGAGCAACGGAAGCGACACTGGAACCGGCGCCGTCTGCGAGCTTACCTATGGCGCGTCGGGAAAGCACTGGATATTGCCCCCGGTGAGCTATACAACGGGCGCATATCCAACACAAGTGGCACTCGATCCGGTGGGCCAGTTTCTTTACGTAACCAGTTCCGGTGCGAACACAGTCGAAGCTTTCTCCATCAATGGCACAGGAGCGCTCACCTCCAACAGCACCGTCGCTACGGGTAAGACTCCGGTAGGGGTGGCTGTGAACACGTTCGGGCAGATGGTGTTTGTTGCTAATAGCGGAGGGAACTCTGTTTCTTCCTATGTGATTGAGCTTCCTCCGGCGTATGGTTCGCTCAGCGTAAACGGGAAAGCCGTGACCACGAGCGATGGCCCGAGCAGCGTGAGTGTCGATCAGACTGGCCGATTCCTCTATGTCACGGACGATGGCGGCTTTGTTTCCGGCTACACCATCAACGCGACCACCGGAGCGCTAGCCAAGATCGCCGGTTCGCCCTGGGCGACGGGGACGGGTTCGTCTCCCGTAGCCATTGCAACGCAGCCATAGAGGGAAAACGGCGAAAGGGCGATGCGTTCCTCACTTATTTGAAGCTGTAGCCGATTGATGCGCCGTAGCGGATGGCGTGGTCGGAACTGAACTCCTGATTGTTGCGGATCACGTAGAACCGTCCTTCCGGACGGATGAAGAAGTGCCCGAGAATGCCGCGCTGTAAAGGATAGATCTTCACACCGGCGCCGGCGTCGCCCATGAGATGGTTTTTGTTGACGTAGCAGTTGGAGCTTCCGCAGCCTCCCGTGTAAATGCGCGTGGTCTCCATGCCCAGACCGCCTTCCAACTCGGCGGAAAAGCGCTTGTAGAATCTTTTCCTCCAAATCGCATTGGCGTCGTAAAAGATGGGGCGATAGTCCAGGTCGATGGCGTCGTCGTAGCCCTCAGTTTGGCGGCGCACAAATTCGCCCTCAACGCCGATGTTTTTGTGGAATATGTAATCGCCGCTAAAACTCAGATAAGCGCCGCCGGTCAACGACAGCGGCTGGTGATTGATGTTATTGGCCACGGCGCTTCCTGGCGCATCGATGGAACTGATACCGGCGGCTACATCGAATTTCTGAGCCAGGGCCATGGTTGAGAAGGCGGCGATGGCCAAGGCGGCTAAAAAGAAAAAAAGAGCATTCCGTAAAATCTGTTTCAATCGAAACCGTCCCAGGTTGTTTTGACCGCTATCATACATGGGCTAGCAGGAGTTGAGCGCTGGTGTGAAGATTTTGGTGGCACGGCGGCGGGCGGCTCGTCGCCAACATCGCAACGTTCGTAATGGAACCGGCCGCACTGGGGACGGGCCGAACCCGCCCCCAGCGCGAGCGCGAGAGATCTTCTACTTGAAGGTGTAGCCGATGGAAGCGCCTACCCGAGTCGCGTGGTTGGAACTATAGTCGGCGTTGTTATTGATGATGTAGAAGCGAGCCTCAGGGCGAATGAAGAAGCCCTTGGTGACATAGAGCTTGAGGCCGCCGCCGAAATCTCCGTCGAAGTGAGTGCTGGTACCATAC
>JBAVYO010000016.1:0-26532 GCA_049698855.1 Terriglobales bacterium | reverse complement strand
GTGCACGAGTGAGGGCTGGATTGGTGTGGCCGCATACAGATCGTTAGCGGAGTCGGGCTGCTCGAACGAAATCACCTGCGGCGTGTTGGGGAGCATGACCAGACAAAGAATGGTGAAGGCTCCAACCAGGCCCAGCGCAGGTTTTGAGATACGGGTAGCGACGGGGCGATTGTTGTCGAGGATCTGCGCGATGCGGGTCGAAGCCTCGCGAGCGCGATGGACAATGGCTTGCGCCATGGTCCAGCCGCGCCCGGCAAGACTTCTTTCCAGGAGGGACACAAGGCAGCTCGCATATCCCGTGGGGTTGGCGGTTTGAGCGATGACGACATCGTCGCATGCCATCTCGCGTTCGAGCGAGAGGCGATTTTCAATCCACCAAACGGCGGGATGAAAGAAGAAAAGAATGCGTAGTAACTTTTGGATGAGATTGGTCCAATCGTCCCAGTGGCGCAGGTGCGCGAACTCGTGACGAAGAACGATGCCGAGATCGGAGGGCGACAGATCGCGAAGCGCCCATAAGGGCAGCGCGATGGTCGGATTCCAAAGTCCGATGGCTGCGGGCACGCGAATCTGGCTGGAGACAGAAAGTGAAACTGGCCGCGAATGAAACGAGTGAGCCGCGTTGAGCTCGGCGATAAGGCTGCGGAGCGACGGGTCGAGGTCGTCGACGTTGATCTCGACGCAGGACTGGCGCAGCTGGCGAAGGCGGACGAGGCCGACGATAAGACGGGCCGTCATGGCGCAGGCAACTAGAAGCCAGGTAATAAAGAAGAAGGCAGCCCAGTGAGCGGGCAAGTTAATTGGAGCTATGGCCGAGCGAACAGCGGCGGTGGCAACCGAGGAATGCAAGAATCCGCCGGCGAGAGGCGAGCCGACCACGGCGAGCAGAGCCACGAACCAAACGGCGAACCGGGTGCGCGAGTTTTGCTTCGGCAACACGAACAGCGACGCCCAAGCGAGGAGCGCGATCATCAGGCCTTCAGGGAGCGAATTAAGCGCGCGCTCGATGGCGGTTTGAGCCAAGGGCTGGAGGTGGGGGAGGATCACTTGGCGTCCCTCCGATCAAGCATTTTGCGGAGGCGATCGAGTTCGTCGGGCTGTATGCCCTGATCTTCGAGGATGTTCAGAACAAGGTCCTCGTGAGAGTTGCGGAAAAAGCGGCTGACCAGATGGCGAATTTCGGTGCGAGTGGCATCTTGCTGGTGGACGACCGGCGCGTAGACATGGGCGCGACCGTCCTTGGAGTGCTTCAGGTAGCCCTTGCGCTCGAGGACGCGAATGGTGGTCAGTATCGAGTTGTAGGCCAGAACAGGCTTTTCCGTAATGGAATCAAGCACTTGCTGGACCGTGCCGGTACCCTTTACCCAGAGCACTTTCATCACTCTCAGCTCGGCATCCGTTAACGTTTCGGACTGTTTGGGCGGCACCTTAGCTCTCCTGCGTAATTGGACGCATGGCGTCCGAAAAGGTAACTAATTTTTTAGTTGCAAGCGGAATGCGGATGGTTGTACGAGGCTTCTGGACTTTAGGGCGGTGGTTCCGGCGATCCGTTGGGGTGCGGGTCGACGGCGCTACAATCGAGTGCCCGGTTATCGCTAGATGCGCAATCCAAATCGGGACAACCCAAAACTACGGACGGGTCGGTGGCGCTATCCTGAAGCGGTACCTAAAGCTGCGGGCAGGGTTGGCATCCAAAATGGGAACGGTTTGGAGGATGGGATTGCTACGGCAAGGAATTGGATGGGGGCTCTGCTTCGCTTCGCTGGGCTGCTGGTTGTTTGGGCAGAGTGGGAATGGCCGCCAGACAGAACTCGATATGGCTAATAGCACTGGCGATGTGCGGATTGAGGCGCGAGCCGATACTCTGCTCCGGCAGATGACACTGGACGAAAAAGTGGGGCAGTTGGTGCAGTATTCGACGGGACAGCCGACGGGGCCGGGGACGGGGCGGTCGGATTACGAAGACATGATCGCTCGCGGAGAAATTGGATCGCTGCTGAACGTGATCGATCCGAAGCAGATCGGGAAGTATCAGCGGATCGCGGTTGAGAAGTCGAGGCTGCATATTCCGATTTTGTTTGGACTGGATGTAATCCACGGCTTTCGGACCGAGTTTCCGATTCCGCTGGGACTGGCCTCGACGTGGGATCCGGAAATTGTCGAGAAGGCGGCGCGGGTGGCGGCGAAGGAGGCGTCGGCGATTGGGATCCGGTGGACTTTTTCGCCGATGGTGGATATTGCGCGCGATGCGCGGTGGGGCCGAATTGCGGAGGGAGCGGGAGAGGATCCGTATTTGGGCTCAGCGATGGCGGCGGCGTATGTGCGGGGATATCAGGGCGCGCGGCTGGATGCGCCGGACACCATGGCCGCGTGTGCGAAACATTTTGTGGGATACGGGGCAGCCGAGGGCGGCCGCGATTACAACTCGACGGAAATTTCGGAGCACACGCTGAGGGAATTTTATCTGCCTCCATTTCATGCGGCGGTCGAGGCGGGGACAGCGACGATGATGAGCGCGTTCAATTCGCTGAATGGCGTGCCCTCTACCGCGAACGCTTTCACGCTGACCGAAGTGCTGCGAAAGGAGTGGGGATTCGAGGGATTCGTGGTCAGCGACTGGTCGGCGGTGGGGGAGTTGATGGCGCACGGAGTCGCGCTGGATGGGGCAATGGCGGCGCGCAAATCGCTGATGGCAGGCGTGGACATGGACATGGTGAGCAGCCTCTATCACGACCATCTGGCGGAACTGGTGCGCGCGGGAGCGGTACCGGAAGCGAACGTGGATCAAGCCGTGCGCCGCGTGCTGCGAGTGAAGCTGGAACTGGGACTGTTTGAACATCCGTATGCGGAGGAAGGACAGGCCGAGCGTGTATTTTTTCTGCCGGAGAGTTTGGAGCTGGCGCGGAAGGCGGCGGAGCGGGCGGTAGTACTGCTGAAAAACGATGTAGTGAGCAGGCAAGCTCTGCTGCCGATATCGAAAAATGTAAAGACCATCGCGGTGATTGGGCCGCTGGCGGACGATCCGTCCGATCCCGAGCACAAGTTGAATCTGACGCGGCCGAAGAATGGAGGACTCTCATTTCCGGTCGCGCTGGCGCAGCGACTGGGGGCGGCGAATGTGCTGCGCTTTAAAGGATGCGGCATTCTGGATGGAACAGACAGCGAGATCGAGTCGGCAGTAGCGGGAGCGAACCGCGCGAACTTGACGATTCTGACGTTGGGCGAAGCTCCGGACATGAGCGGAGAAGCGGCATCGCGCGCGCATTTGGGCTTGCCGGGACGGCAGGAGGAATTGCTGGAAGCCGTAGTCAAGACCGGCAAGCCGGTGGTGTTGATTTTGTTCAGCGGGCGTCCTTTGACTTTGCCTTGGGCATTTGAGCATGTGCCGGCAGTGCTGGAGGCATGGTTTCCGGGAACGGAGGGCGGCGCGGCGCTCACGCGAATTCTTTATGGAGATGCGAATCCGACGGGCAAGTTGACGGTGAGCTGGCCGCGAAGCGTGGGACAGGAGCCGCTCTACTACAACGCTTTGAACACGGGGCGTCCGGCCGGGGAGGTGGATTTGACGCGGCCGCCGACTGATGTGGATTCGAAGTATGTGTCGCGATATCTGGATGAGCAGAATTCGCCGCAATTTCCGTTTGGATATGGGCTCTCGTATACGACGTTCAAATATGGAGAGACGAAGGTTGATCGGGCCGAGGTTTCCGCAGATGGGCTGAACAAAGCGCTTCGGGAGGCTGCGCTTCGGGTAACTTCGATTCGGGATGGACAAAAGGCAATAACCACGGAGCACACGGAGGCTTCAGATTCCAAAGCGCCCGAGGCGTTGAGCCCCAAGGCATTGACCATTGAGGCGGTGGTTTCGAATACGGGGTCGCTGGAAGGGGAAGAGACTGTTCAGCTTTATGTGCGGCTGGAGGGCACGAGCACGGCTCAGCCGGTGCGCGCGTTGAAGGGGTTCCAGAGGGTGGCATTGGAGCCGGGTGAGACCAAGACGGTAAAGTTCACGCTGGGACCAAACGCGTTTGCGACTTGGGACGCGCAGAACGAGTATGAGGTCGAACCGTCCAGGGCCACGGTGTGGATAGGTCCGGATTCGCAGCGAGGGGCGGGCGCGGCGGTGAAGATTGGGCAGTAGGAAACCGGGCCGTGTCTCGCGAGGCACAACAGCGGTGGAGCGCTGACGCTATGCCGAGACCCCGGGTACGTCGGTAAACGCTGGGGGACGTTCGTCACTTAGGACGCTGTAGCTCGTCACATACAAAGTCGTCCTTAAGCATCACCATTGAGATGGAGGAATCGGGGAAAAAGAGTTCGACTTCGATTCCTGCGCCGGATGAACAGGCGCGAACGAATCAAGGGGTGCGTATGAAGACGAGGATCTTGCTCTTGTTGGTGGCCATTCTTTTGGTAGCAGCGGGCGTGGTGGCACAAGAGGCTTCAGTTATCACGGTCAAGGGAACGGAAGTGAATAACGGCGTAGTGATCGTGGACGTGATCAAGGGCGGCAAGGGCTATGACTTGCAATGCAATCAGGGAGCGCCAAGTTGCGCACCGTTGAAGAGTGGGAAATATCAACTGGTGGAGTTGCCGAGCAACTCCGGGATGTATGACTGCCGGGACGTGCAGGTGTTTCCTAACAATGAAGGGAGTACGAACGACAGAGATAACAAGCTAGGGGAATATTGTCTGACAGATAAGTAGGGAGACCGACGGCCGCGCGGCCGGCCGGGTTTAGCGTGGCGCGCGTTCGTGGGGAAGGGTGCGTCATTGGCGCCTGACGGCTCAGCGCCGCATGCCAAGGAGGCTCTGTCTATTGGGAAAAGCCGAACGCCAGAGACAGCCAAGACACACTAAAGCGAGAGAACATTCCGGGTGAGCGCTACGATTATGGCCGGCGGTCGTCTGCGCAGTCGAGATTGACGGTCGTGATGTCGGCAGCGACGGCCTTGGATGTAAATAGGAGAGCCACCGGGAAAGACGAGAATAGTTTTGCCGCGGGCAGGAATCGTTGCTCGCGATCGGCGATCGGCGGAACGCACTCGCCGGTGAAGATGTTGTGATAGCAAGGGGCTTGAGCATCCGGAATTTCCAGGCGGGTATCGCCCCAAGTCTCCCGCGCATCGCTCCATAATTGTTCGGAGCGCACCTCCTCCAAACGAATCTCTTCGGAGCGTATTTCTTCAGACGATTGGGGGCCGACTTGTCGATTCGCGAGGCTTGCGCTCGGCAGCGCGCTCGCGCCGTCGACGAGAGTATCTCCTAAGAGGGTTGCGCAAAGCCGGGGCACGGCGACGACGGCTGTGCGGCCCTGATATTCGCGCGCATAGGCGACGATGTGCTCGGATTTTGAGCCGGTGACCTTGAGAGGAATGTAGCTTCCTTGCTGAAAGAGCAGCGGCTCCGATTTCCTAAAGTTGAGAGTCTTCCAGGTCAGAAAAAGTTTGAGGGCGTCATGACCGGAGTAAGCTGCGGAGTCAGCCGTTTGGTTTGTGCGAAGCTCGCCGATGCGCTCGGGTGACGTCTGCGGCGAACGAGCGTATTCCGTCGCCTGACGATGCAGCGGCAGGCGATTCTCCGGTGAGTCGCTCTGCCTCTGGAGTTCTTCGAGAAGTTTGCGACGACGATCGTAGTCCACGGGGCGGCGGTTATCGGGATCGACGAGGCTGAAATCGAATAACTCATTGCCCTGATAGATGTCGGGCACTCCGGGCGAGGTCATTTTCAGAAAGGACTGCGAGAGGCTGTTGAAGATCCCGATGCGAGAGATGCGGTAGGCGAACTTGGCAAAGTCGGGCAGGAACTGATTTTTAGGAGTGCGCTTGAGGATTGCGCGAGTGAATTGGGACAAGGCGGCTTCGTAATCGGTGTTGGTATTCGCCCAACTGGTGCGCTCCTTGGCTTCGCGCGCCGCTTTGAGCATGTATTGTTCGATGCGTTCGCAGAAACCGCCCCAGGCGGCATCATCGAGCGCTTCCGTCGGCCATGTTCCCACCAAAGTCTGATAAAGAAGATATTCGTCGTTACGCGTGGGGGCGGGCTCGGCATCAATGATGCGCTTTTTGCCGCGATTCCAATTGCGCCAGTGACGTAATCGGAGGCGCCATTCCGACGGAATTTCGGAAAGCGCGTTGATGCGTGCGCGCACGTCCTCGGAACGCTTGGAATCGTGGGTCGAGGACGAGAGCATGGAAGCGGGCCAGGCGGCTTGGCGATCCCGATTGGCGAGATGAAATTCCTCGACGGTGGTTCCGAACTTGTTGGGGTTGGCGCCAACCTCGTTGAGGGAGATGAGGCGGTTGTAGCGATAGAAGGCTGTATCCTCGATACCTTTGGCGACGACCGCGGCGGTGACCTGCTGAAACTTCATGGCGAAGCGGAGAACGGCGAGCTTGTAGGCGTCAGGCCCTAGGGGATCGACATCGACTAATAGAGCGCGGCGAATGAAATCGAAAACGCTAAGGTCGGCGGCGTTGCTTCTTTTTCGACCCATGGCAACGGCCTGTTCGATGTAGCGGCGATCTTCGGAGGAAACCTCGCGCGCCGTGGCGTAGGTGCGGTAGACGGGGAAACAGGCAATCACTTCAGAAAGAGCGGTTCTCAGGCTGTTGAGGGTGAAGTCACAGGTATGGCGATCGGCGAGAGCGATGCGACTCAGCAGATTAGCGAGCACGTTAAGCTCGCTGGCAAGGCCGACGCGCAAGATGAGCTTTTTGCAGGTGTAAACGAGATCGTTGTACCTTTGTGACGGATTACAAAAGGAACGATAAATGCGCTCCATTTTGTCGGCGGCAGTGGAGTCGACGAATAGGCCATTGACGAGGCAGGTGAATTCATATCCGGTAGTTCCGTCGATGGGCCAATCTTTGCGCAGCGATTCCTTTCCGGTGAGAATTTTTTCGGCGATGGTGTAAACGTGTTTGTGTTTCGCGCCGAGCGCGGCAGTCAGAGCTTCTCGTAATCGACGAAGATATTGCGCGGGATCGTAGAGTCCATCGGGGTGGTCGATGCGAAGGCCGTCGACTTTCCTCTGGGCGACGAGATCGACAATGAAGCGATGGGTGCTGGTGAAGACGGCATCGTTTTCCATGCGCAGGGCGGCGAGATCGTTGATGTCGAAGAAGCGGCGGTAGTTGATGTCATCGGCGGCAACGCGCCACTGAGCAAGACGATAGGCTTGTGCCTTGATGAGATCGTGGAGAGCGTCAAAGCTATGCAAATCGCCTGGCGTGCCGTTAAAGGCCGCGATGTTTGCCGCGAGGAAATCACGCATTTCGGGCGAGCGATTGCAGAGGGCCGACAGACGGCGCTTTTGGACCTCCTTTTCACGGTTGCGCTCGGCTCGTTCGCCGGGGCTCAGGATGGCGCGCGCCGGCAGATGACCAAACGCAGTAGCGATGCTTTGCAGTTCAAGGAAATCGTCATGAGTGGCGCCGAGCGCGTTTTGCAGTCGTTCCAATTGGAAGCCGAGGATGCGAGGGTATTCAGCGGGCGCTACGGGGAAACGGTGACCGTAATAGAAGATGCTGAACTCCCCTCGCTCACAATCGCATACTAATTTGAGTTCGCCGCGCTCGAGTTCTTCGCCATATTGATGGGCGAGAATCGGAATCAGGACTTTTCCCTTCAGTTCGTCTTTGATCGGATCCCAGTCAATGTCGAAAAAGTCGGCATAATCGGAAGCCTCACCGTTTTCGAGCACATCGAGCCACCAGGAGTTGTCGCTGCCCATCACACCCATGTGGTTGGGAACGACGTCGAGGATCTGACCCATGCCATGGCGATGCAGTTCGGCGACAAAGGCGTCATAGTCCTCGGGCGTGCCGATCTCGGGGTTGAGTGCATTGTGATCGATGATGTCGTAACCATGCGTACTACCGGGACGAGCTCGCAGGTACGGCGAGACGTAGCAATGGCTGATTCCAAGAGCGGAGAGGTACGGAATGAGCGCAGCGGCGTCGCGAAAGGTGAAATTGCGGTCGAACTGAAGACGGTAGGTGGCGCGAGGACACTGGAAGTCTGCGCCGGAAAAAAACGCGTCCGCTGGATTTGATTGTGTGACAGTCATGCATTGGGGGCGAGCGGGCCCTTTTGACGGTATCGCGCGCGGCGCGCCTGCTCCTATCGGAGATTTCGTGGATTTACAGCGATGAGTGTATGTAGACGGAAGCGCCTATGTGCGGTAGTTATGTGCCGCGATTAAATACTTAATCTATCGGGCAGAAGCACGTCGACATTTGGAATCGAAGGGCGAAATTGAACCTCAGGGTCGAATCAAGGTCGAGCCGCAGAGGTCACAGTAGACACAGAGGACCACGGAGTCCGAACTACAGAAGGCGCGGACGACGAGGGAATCTAGTCAGAGTTCCCTCGCCGTGCCGACAAATCGGGAGAAACGCATGATTCGGAAATTGAAATCCGGGCAGTACCGATTGTACTCACGCAAGAAGGAAGCGAAGAGCGGGAAGCGGCGAAATCTGGGAACGTTCAAGAGCAGAGCCGCTGCGGAGGCGCATGAGAAGGCCGTGCAGTACTTCAAGCATCACTGAAATTTGAGGGGGCGAGAAGAGTTGCTGAGGGAAATTTCGCGAGTTTTTTGGGATGGCGAAGGCGCGGGTCAATCCGATTTGACAACGGATGTTCGCTCTACCTTGGGCGTACCGGCTTGTTGGGGTGCTGCTATCTTTTTTCGGGCCGGACTCAGGTTGGCGGTACAAACGCTCGCGTTGGCTTTAACGTGGCGCAAGGTTCTTCGGGAAAGGGCCGGCAAATCGTATTTCAAAGAATCCTGGTCCAGCGAGTTCGGCTGTAACTGGCCCAGGCTTGCGTCGTTGTTGTCGAACATGAGTGCGAGGACGTCGGATGTGGGGAAATACTCCACGGTCTGGTGGGTCATAAATTCGATGCCCGTGGCTGTGCCTCCGATGAATTTCCCTTGGAGATGGCGGCCGCTTCTCAGTTGAATGGAATCTGCGTGCGAGAGAGCCGTGCAAAGGCCGACTACGGCAATGTACCGGAGGAAATGTAAGAACGACATAGAGCCGCTCCCGACAAAGCGCAAGCTATACGCCAAGGTACTTTCCCCACGTTTTGTGATCTATACAGTGGTCGCTGCATTTTCAGCGTAAAAGGTCGTGCAAGGTGGGTACGGCTGATTCATTCGATCCGCCGACTATATAAAGGCGGGAAGCAAGTGCCAGACTCAATTTCTTGACGTCCGGCACCTGCCCGGCGGAGGGAAAGTAACGAGGAAACTCACTATCACAGGGAGCATAGCTCGCAGCGGTGAAGCCAACAATCCCGGCTTTCCTGTAGTTCATCCCACAGTTTTCTTTAGATTTACGGACGAAAGATTTACGGACAAAAACGGGAGCGAGATTTGCCGAGGTGCCCTTGACGGGTATCAAGATTTTCGTGGGACCAAGCGAAAGGAATGAAGCTAGCGCACACGGAGGGTTCTAAAACTTGGATCAGGAACAAGGTCTTTCACACGCACTCATTGCTTTTCGACTAAAAACTCGAGTTACCCGGCAATGCAAGAAGTCGACATTTCGTCCGAAGAGACCAAGCTACTTTTGCAAGAACCATGCGATTGAGAAGGGAGGCATGGAGTCTTTTTCGGAAGCGCCGGCGGGCTCGCGGCGGGTGCGATAGAGCTGGTATTTGAGAGGGGCTGTGGGGACGGTTAGCGATTCTGACCCGAGGTTTGCACGAAGCTGCAATTGAGATCCATCCTGCAGAGTCCAATCGATGAAAAGCGCGCCGGTCACATCGTCACAGGAATTAACTCCGCCTGCGGCTATAGAGTTGATCAGAGGGACGATGACGCGTTGACGGATGGAGAGCAATTCACGGTAGAACTCCAGACGACTGGCATGGGGTTCGCGGGAGAGGCTTGTCCAATCCAATTTCGATTGACCGAAAGTCGCTTCGGCATTGGGATCGGGAATTTGTTCTCGTGTCGCGGGCGAGTTGAACTTCGCGAATGCGGCGAACTCGTTTCTTCTTCCCTTGGTGACGGCGGAAGCTAAGTCGCCCTGGAAGTCGCAGAAGAAAAGAAATGGGGAAGAAGCCGCAAACTCCTCGCCCATGAAGAGCAACGGCGGTTGAGGTGCGAGCAGGAGGATTTCCATTGCGGCCTGCAACGCGTGCGGGGAGGCGAGTTGGGCGATCCGTTCACCGAAGGCACGATTTCCGATCTGGTCGTGATTCTGCAAAAAAGAGACAAAGGCGGAGGGAGTCAGAGAGCAACTAGGCTCTCCGCGCCGGGCATGGTGAAATTCCGAATAGTCCCCCTGATAGGCGAAACCCTCTGCCAGGCAGCGGCCGAGTTGGCGGAGGGGTTGCCGCGCATAGTCCGAGTAGTAGCCGTCGGTCTCGCCGGTGGTTATGACGTGGAGCGCGTGATGAATGTCGTCGTTCCATTGCGCGTTGTATAGGTCGGCGACGTTTTGGCGATTGCGATGCAGGTAGCGGGCCGTGTTATCGGCGTTCTCAAGGATAAGATGAACGTGCCTGCGGCCAGCGAAGGTTCGCCGGACTGTCTCGGCCAATTCGGTGAGGATGCCGGGTGAGGAATTGTCGGCGATGGCATGAACGGCGTCGAGACGCAAGCCATCGAAATGATATTCCTCGAGCCAATGGAGGGCATTGTGAATGAAGAAATCGCGGACTGTGCGGCTGTCCGGCCCGTCGAAGTTGATGGCGTCTCCCCAGGGTGTGTGGTGGCGACTAGTGAAAAATTGCGGAGAGTAAGTGCGGAGGTAATTTCCCTCGGGACCGAAGTGATTATAAACAACGTCGAGAAAGGTCATCAGGCCTTTTTCGTGGGCGGCTTGGACGAGATGTTTCAAGTCTTCGGGACGGCCATAGAAGCTATCCGGGGCGAATGGTAAGACGCCGTCATAGCCCCAGTTACGCTTACCGGGAAAATCGGCGACGGGCATAAGTTCTATGGCAGTAACTCCTAAGTCGCCAAGGTAGTCGAGCTTCTGCTCCACGGCACGGAATGTACCTTCTGGAGTAAACGCTCCTACATGAAGTTCATAAATGACGGCTTCTTCCCACGGGCGGCCGCGCCAGCCATCGTCGTTCCAGGCATTGTCGTTCCATTCAAAACTTCGCGGGTCGATGACTTCGCTGGGACCGCGCACATCGGAAGGCTGAAAACGGGAGGCGGGGTCGGGAACGCGGGCGTCGCCATCGATTTGAAATCGATAGAGAGTTCCAGCGGACGCTTCGCGCGTAATCAATTCGAACCATCCCCGATCAAGCTTGGCGAGCGGCAAGCGGTCGGTATTGCGACCTTCGAGACAAAGGTCGACGCGCTGGGCTTTCGGCGCCCATAGCCGAAAGCGGACGCTTCCATCTTTTCGGACCTCGGCGCCGAAAGGCATGGAATGGAGTTGAGTGACTTCTTGGGCCACTCTTTGTTGCGCGCGCTGCTTCATGGCTGTGGTTTCGCTTATGCCTGCGGGACCTCCTGCCTGCGTTCCTGGCGAACCTGGTCGGGCTGACGTTCGACCAAAACGACCAGAGATCGGGCTTGTAGTGGATAGGCCGATTCGGCCTCGTATTGAACGCCGGGGTTTCGGGACGTCTGGCAGCAGGTGTCAATGAGCGGTACCCAACGCATTCCGGAAGCAACGGTGGGAAGCGAAAAGGAGATGGGTTCGTGATGAGCGTTCGCTAAGATAAGGAAATTCTCGTCGGTAATAGGCTGGCCGCGCTCATCCATTTCGTCGAGGGCTGAGCCAGAGAGGAATACGCCCAAGGTCCTTGCGTTGGCCTGGTTCCACTCCTCATCGGTCATTTCACGGCCGTCGGGGCGGAGCCAGAGAATGTCTTTGACGCCGGCTCCCTTGATAGCTCGCCCGAGAAAGAAGTTACGGCGGCGAAAGACGGGATGGTTGGTGCGCAAAGCGATAACTTCTTGCACGAGATCAATCAGGCCATTGTTGTTGGCTGCCTCGTCCCAATTGATCCAACTAATTTCGTTGTCCTGGCAGTAAGCATTGTTGTTGCCCTGCTGAGTATGGCCGATCTCATCTCCCGCTAAAAGCATGGGCACGCCTTGCGACAACAAAAGAGTTGCGATTAGATTCTTTTTTTGCTGCGCTCTGAGTGCCTTGATCGCTGGGTCGTCAGTTGGGCCTTCAGCGCCGCAATTCCAGCTTCGGTTGTTGTCCGTGCCGTCGCGGTTGTCTTCCCCGTTGGCTTCATTGTGCTTCTGGTTGTAACTGACCAGATCTTGAAGTGTGAAACCATCGTGCGCGGTGACGAAATTAATGCTGGCATAGGGTCGGCGTCCGCTGCGGGCGTAGAGATCGCTGGAGCCGGTAACTCGGTAGGCGAGTTCGCCGATCTGGCCGCCGTCGCCCTTCCAGTAAGATCGCAAAGTATCCCGGTAACGATCGTTCCACTCCGCCCAGCCAACGGGAAACTTACCGACCTGATAGCCACCTTCACCTAAGTCCCATGGCTCGGCGATAAGCTTCACCTGAGATAAGACGGGGTCCTGATGAATGATGTCGAGGAACGCGCCCAGCCGGTCGACCTCGTGAAGTTCGCGGGCGAGGGTGGCGGCAAGATCGAAGCGGAAACCGTCCACATGCATCTCCAGCACCCAATAGCGCAAGCTGTCCATGATGAGCTGAAGCACGCGAGGATGGCGCATATTCAGGGTATTTCCGGTGCCGGTGTAGTCCATGTAGTAGCGAGGATTGTCGGCGAGGGTGCGGTAATAGACGGGATTGTCGATGCCGCGGAACGAGAGTGTGGGACCGAACTGGTTGCCTTCCGCCGTATGGTTATAGACGACGTCGAGAATGACCTCTATGCCAGCGGAGTGCATGGTCTTGACCATGGTCTTGAATTCGCTGATGGAATTCGTGGCAGAGTAACGGGAGGCAGGCGCGAAGAAGCCGATCGTGTTATAGCCCCAGTAATTTCGCAGACCTCTCTGCACTAATTGACGGTCGTCAACAAAGTAATGCACGGGCATCAACTCGATGGCGGTGACGCCGAGCTTATGCAGGTGGTCGATAACCGGGGCGGTGCCAAGTCCAGCATAAGTTCCCCGCAACGAGGCGGGAACGTTAGGGTGCTGGATAGTGAATCCCTTCACGTGCAGTTCGTAAATCACGCTCTTGTGCCAAGGGGTGCGGAGGGGCTGATCGGCTCCCCAGGTGAAGGCGGGATCGACGACCATCGATTTGAGCATGCCGGGGGCGCTGTCGCGGCGGTCGAAGGAAAGATCCTCGAGGCGGTGGCCAACGCGGTAGCCGAAGTGAGAGTCGCTCCACTTGAGATCGCCGGCAATCTGCTTGGCATAAGGATCGAGAAGCAGTTTGTGCGAGTTGAAGCGCAGGCCATTCGCTGGTTCGTATGGACCCTGGACACGATAGCCGTAGAGCAGGCCGGGACGCGCTTCGGGCAGATAGCAATGCCAGACCTGATCGGTCTGCTCGCGGATCTCGACACGATGCAGCTCGCGGCGGCCGGTTTTGTCGAAGAGGCAAAGCTCAACCTTTTCGGCATGCTCGGAGAAGAGAGCGAAATTGACGCCTTCTCCGTCCCAAGTCGCGCCCAAGGGATAGGGCTTGCCCGGCCATACAATGACGTGAGATTCAATCAGCATTTGTTTCGGTGAGGTATCCGGCGATTCTTCGTTCGCAGATTCGCGAGCTGGAGTATCCATGCCTGCCTGAGCAAGGTCTTTCAAATCCTTCACTTCGGTGCTGGTTTGCGGCGAAGCGTTGCCTGCACGACAGGAATCGTGGAGGCGCGCGCCGCCGGGGGCTGACGGGCAGGCCCAGCATTCTTACTTCGATGCGAAGCTGGCTTCGATTTCCTCGAGTGTTTTGCCTTTAGTTTCGGGAAGGAAGCATGTCGCGGTGATGAGGTAAATCGCGGTGCAGGCGGCGAATCCGAAAAACATGGCCGAGTACCCGTATTTGCCGACGGTTGGCAGGAAGACGGCGGCAATCGTGGTGGAAACTGCCTGATTGAGTACTAAGGCGATGCTCATGCCGTTCGAACGGATGCGGGTGGGCATCAGCTCCGAGAGCGCCAGCCACACACAGACGCCGGGGCCTACGGCGAAAAACGCCATGAATACAAAGAGGGCGATAGCGACGAGCCAGCCTGTGCGGGGGCTGGGCACAGGGGTGATGAGCGCGTTTTCGATTTTGAGTGGCGAGCGGCGCGAAGCTTCGAGATCGCCGAATGGATTTGAGAAGAAGGCGACGACTTTGTTGGCTGGAAGGCTGGTGTCGCGGGCGATTTCGATTTGAGTTCCGGCGGGATCGTCGGAGCGGACAGCTTTGGTGGCGGCGCGGTAATCTCCGAACGAATAGATGACGACGAGTGACGTAGGGCGGCGGACTTCGGCGGCAGCATCGTTTTGATTGAGCAACACCCCGCTGGCTAGCTCGTCGTTGTAGAGCAGCGTCAGGCGCTGATCGGGAGACACCATCGACTGGATCGCGGCTCTGGCATCAACGCGCGTTCTTTCGGTGGCGCGGAAAAGCCCTCCCGCCACAACAAGGGACACGATGATGCCTGCGGTGCCTAGGGCGAGCAGAAATTTGCGGCCTTTGCGGTCAACGAGCATGACGCCGACGAACGTCATAAGGAAGTTCACGGTGGTGAAGAGAACGTATCCCCAGTGGGCGGCGATGTCTGAAAGTCCACTCTGCAAAAGGATGTTGGTGTTGTAGGCAATGATGGAATTAATGCCTGTAGCTTGATTGCAGGCGAGGATGACGCAGGCAAGCACGAATGGAACAACATATTTGCGGCGGAGCAGAGATTCTTTCGTCTTTGCGCCGGACGAAACTTGGGCGGTAGAGGCTTCCTCAATTTCGTTAAGTTCTTTATCGGCCTGGGCAGGCGCGCGCGAACGGAGAAGCGCGGCGTAGGCAGCATCTCTGCGGCCGCGGCGCAGGAGCCAGCGCGGCGACTCCGCGACCATCAGGCTGCCGATGACGAACAGAATTCCTGGCGGCAGGGAAACCCAGAAGATGCCGCGCCAAGCTGTGTCCTTGAAAGCGAGGAGCTTGGCGGGATCGCCAAGCTTGGCGACTTCATCGACTCGAAAACTGAAATAGACTCCGACGAGGGCTGCAGCGACGATACCGAGCGTGAGCAGCCACTGGAACATGCCCGTGCCTTTGCCACGATTCGACGCGGTCAGACACTCGGCGAGATAAAGCGGCACGACAACGCCGATCAGACCAGCGCTAACGCCCTGAAGCAGCCTGCCAAAAACCAGCGGTCCGTAGCCGTGGGATAAAGCGATGGCCGGAATGCTGACGACAAACAGAAGACCGCTGAGGGTCATGAGGAGCTTGCGGCCGATCCAATCGGCAAGCAGGCCGGCGAATAAGGTGGAGATCACGCTACCAAGAAGGACGGCGGCCACGATGAACGAGAGCTGGCCGGCGTTCAGGCCGGAGGTAGCTTCGAGGTAGGGCAATGCCCCGGCGATGATGCCGACATCGATGCCGTAGAGCAGGCCCCCCAGGCCAGCGACGACGAGGAGAAAGCCATTGTAGAGCGATTTTCGGCTATCGACGACAGGAGGCTCGGTTGCGAGGCTTGAGATCATGATTGTCTTTTGCCTGGTTGGCTTTGACGGCGCTCAGGCGTTGATAAAAAGGCCTCAACCGAGGAGTATACAGAGGTTCCGGAAGAACCGGTGGCGCAGAGACACCTCCAATACAGCCATTGAATGGACTTTGGCGGGTGATGCGTTGCAGCAGGCGATGAGCGGCTCCCCGGTCCAGAGTAGTCCATTGGCGGGCAGTACTCCCTCCAAGACAGCTACCCAGCGCGGCTTTTAGGGCTTCGGTGTGCCCGGATCTGTGAAGATTGTTTCACATTGACGCAGACGGAAAGTAAAGAGACAATGGCTCGCCGCGTTTTTGGGGTGGAAAGCTCGGGTTCAATTCAGGTCAGTCGGGTTCTGGGTTCAGCCGAAGCAAACTCCCTTTCAGACTAAGTGAACTCATGTGGAAGCCATGCGCCGGTTTGGGTGAACCGGTCGCAGTCCATGCGAACAATAGCGCGGGCACGGGTGATCGAGTTCAGATTCAATTCAGAGAGGCCCAAGTGTCCATGAAGCCATTGTTTGCAAAGCTGTCGGCTGTATTTGCCATTACTGTTGCGTGTCTTTTGGTGGTTGGCCTGGTGGGAACAGCCGCCGGCCAAACCTGGACGCCCCTGAACAACAAAGCTCCCGTATCGATGGGCGCGATGCTGTTGCTTACCGATGGCCGGGTGCTTGTGCACGAAGAACCGAATTGCAGCGGCACTGGTTGCGTGGGCACCAGCTACTCAAACTGGTACACGTTGACTCCGGACGTTACTGGCAGCTACGTCAATGGCACATGGACGGAGGTGGCTTCGCTTCCGAGTGGCTATGATCCGCTGTTCTTCAGTTCGGCCGTCCTGCCGGATGGAAAAGTGGCGATTCAGGGAGGCGAATACAACTGCCCCGGCGGAAGTTGCGCCGATCCCTGGCAGAGCCTGGGCGCGCTTTACGATCCGGTTGCAAACACCTGGACTTCGCTGACGCCGGAAATTGCGAATTCTGACAAAGTTGACGGCGACTCTCAATCCGTCGTTCTGCCCAACGGAACGTGGATGACGGCAGCATGCTGCGCGAAATATGGCGGCTTTAGCTCGTACCCGGAATACTACTATTTCAACGAAAGCTCGTTGAACTTTACCAACGAGGCCAGCGCCTCCGACGGCGAGACCACCGAATTTGACGAATCCGGCTGGAACCTGATGCCCAACGGAGAGGTGTTGATGGTCAACGTGTATCTCGGGTCCTACAGCTCGAGCGCAAAAGGCTATGCAATATACAACCCCAGCACCAACACCTGGACCGAGTACTCGAGTACCGCAGTGCAACTGTGGGATGACGGTTGCGGGAACTCCAACAATGCCAGCTATGAGCTTGGGCCGTTGATGTTAATGCCGAACGGAACTTATTTCGCCACCGGCGCCAGCGAGTGCGAAGCTGGCAACCTCGCCACCTATAACTGGAGCACCAACACGTGGACCGCTCAAGGGACGTTCCCCAATAAAGACGCGGCCAACGATGCGCCGGGCGCGACTGAAATCAACGGCAATGCGATCGTAATGAGCAGTCCCTATTCTGGAACCTTCAATACGCCGTCGACTTTCTACGAGTGGAACGGAACCACGCTGAGCACGTTCCCCAATCCGGCTAACGCGGCGAACGACGCCTCTTACGTGGGGCACCTGCTGGTGCTGCCCACGGGCCAGATCATGTTCACGGATTTCACGACGGGTGTCGAAATCCTGACGAGTGCAGGCACCTACCAGTCGGCGTGGCAACCGACGATTACAACCGCTCCCTATACGCTGACTCCGGGGACCACTTATTCGATCTCGGGAACGCAGTTCAATGGCGTCTCGACGGGAGCCTCCTACGGCGACGATTTTCAGGACTACACGAACTATCCGCTGGTGCGAATCGTGAACAGCGCCACCGGTGATGTCTACTACGCCCGGACGCACGGTCATAGCACGATGGGCGTGGCGACCGGCTCTACAGCGGTCTCCACCAACTTCGATGTGCCGTCGAGCATGCCGAACGGACCCTGCGAATTGTATGTGGTCGCCAATGGAATTCCATCGGCAGCTTCCGCTTGCAATGTGGGAGCGACGTTACTGAGCACGACAACAAGCGTCTCGTCGAGCGCAAACCCTTCGGCGTATGGACAGACGGTAACATTTACGGCGACCGTGAGCGGAAGTTCGGGAACGCCGACAGGAACCGTGCAGTTCACAGACAATAGCATCGTCATCAGCGGATGCAGCGCAGTGGCGCTGTCGTCGGGTACGGCACAGTGTATTGCCAGTGGTTTGTCGGTTGGTTCGCAAACGATCGTGGCCACGTACTCCGGCAGCAGCAGCTACAGCGGCAGCACGGGATCGTTGTCGCAGGTTGTCAATCAAGCAAGCACAACCACAGCGGTTACATCCAGCCTGAATCCTTCGAGCTACGGACAGGCAGTGAGCTTCACGGCACATGTGACGGGATCCAGTCCAACGGGGACTGTGCAGTTCAACGTCGATGGAAGCGCATTTGGTTCGCCGGTGACGCTGAGTTCCGGGTCGGCGATATCGGGCAGCACCTCGACGTTGGCGGTGGGAACACACACGGTCACGGCGACTTACTCGGGCAATACCAATAACAGTGGCAGCACGGGCACGCTGAGCGGAGGGCAGGTTGTTCATCAGGTGAGCACGACGACAGCGGTGGCGTCGAGCCTGAATCCCTCGAGCTATGGGCAGTCGGCGAGCTTCACGGCCACAGTGACGGGCTCGAGTCCGACGGGAACCGTGCAGTTTAACGTCGATGGAAGCGCATTTGGTTCGCCGGTGACGCTGGCATCAGGATCGGCTTCATCGGGCAGCATTTCGACGCTGGCGCAGGGGACGCACACGGTGACGGCTACGTACTCCGGAGACACGAATAACGGAGGCAGCACGGGTACGTTGAGCGGCGGGCAGGTCGTGAACGCGGCTGGCGCTAGTGTGAGCGTGGCTTCCGGCCTGAATCCTTCGACCTACGGACAGTCAGTCACATTCACGGCCACGATCAGCGGAGCGAACGGGCTGGTCAAAGGCCGGAAGAACGGCGTAAAGCCAATGACTGTTACTGGCACGGTGACGTGGAGCGCGAACACCGGCTGCGGCACGACGCCGGTAACGTCGGGCAATACGGGAACGGCGAGCTGTACCACGTCGAGTCTTCCAGTGGGAGCGAGCGACACGGTTACGGCGAGCTACTCGGGCGATAGCAACCACAATGCTGGTTCGGGTTCGGTCAGCCAGACAGTCAATCAGGTCAGCTCGAGCGTGAGCGTCGTTTCCAGTCTCAATCCGTCGAGTTATGGCCAAGCGGTGAGCTTTACGGCGAGTGTGACGGGATCGAGTCCAACTGGCACTGTGCAGTTCTACGTCGACAGCGCCTTGTTCGATACAGAGACACTGGCCTCGGGTTCGGCGACGTCGGTGAGCACGTCCAGCCTCGCAGTAGGGACGCACACCGTGACGGCGACATACTCGGGTGATACGGATAACAGCGGCAGCACGGGCACGCTGAGCGGCGGGCAGGTAGTGACCGCCGCGGGCGCGGGCAGCATCACTGTCAACTCCGGCTTGAATCCGTCGACGTATGGGCAATCGGTGACGTTCACAGCCTCTATCCCAGGGCAGTATGGGCTGGTAAGGGGCCGCAAACCGAATGGCAAAAACGGCGCGAAACCGGAGACTGTAACCGGTACGGTGACCTGGAGCGTCAACACTGGCTGCGGGACGACGGCGGTAACATCGGGTACTCCTGGAACGGCGACTTGCACCACGTCGGGCCTCCCGGTGGGGGCCAGCGACACAGTAACGGCGAACTACTCGGGTGATAGCAACCACAGCAGCGGCTCGGGATCGGTGAACCAGCAGGTCAATCAGGTCGGTTCGAGCACGGCCGTTTCTTCGAGCTTGAATCCGTCAAGCTACGGGCAGGCAGTGAGCTTCACAGCAACAGTCACGGGGTCGAGTCCAACTGGCACTGTGCAGTTCTATGTCGACAGCGCCTTGTTCGATACGGAGACACTAGCCTCGGGATCGGCAACATCGGTGAACACCTCCAGCCTCGCTGCGGGGACGCACACGGTGACAGCTACGTACTCGGGTGATACGGATAACGCGGGAAGCACGGGCACGTTAAGCGGAGGCCAGGTAGTGAATGCGGCCGGCGCGAACGTGAGTGTGGCGTCCAGTTTGAATCCTTCTACGTCTGGCCAGTCGGTAACGTTTACGGCGACGATTAGCGGCGCGAACGGACTGGTCCGTGGGCGGAACGGAAAAAAGCCGATGGACGTCAGTGGAACGGTGGCGTGGAGCACGAACACGGGATGTGGAACGACGCCGGTAACGTCGGGCAATCCGGGGTCGGCGACTTGCACCACAACGAGCCTGCCAGTTGGCACGGATGCGATCACGGCCACGTACTCGGGTGACAGCAACCATGCAGGAGGGACAGGCACGCTGAGCGGCGGACAGGTTGTGAATTCGTCGACGGTGAGTACGACCACGGCGGTGAGTTCGAGCCTGAATCCATCGGGATATGGACAGGCAGTCAGCTTCACGGCGAGCGTTTCGGCGGCGTCGGGAACGCCGACCGGGACGGTACAGTTCAGCATCGACGGCAATGCGTTCGGGTCGCCGGTGACGCTGGCATCGGGCACGGCGTCGTCAGGCAGCATCTCGACGCTGGCAGTAGGCACTCACACTGCGAGCGCGGCGTATACGCCCGGCACCGGATTCCTTGCCAGCACGGGTACGTTGGCGGGAGGCCAGGTGGTGAATTCAGCTGGCGCTAATGTGAGCGTTGCTTCCGGCCTGAATCCTTCGACGTATGGTCAATCGGTCACGTTCACCGCGACGATCAGCGGAGCGAACGGACTGGTGAAGGGGCGCAAGCCGCTGGATGTCACCGGTACGGTGACATGGAGCGGCAACACAGGATGCGGCACGACCTCGGTCACGTCAGGCAATCCGGGAACGGCGACGTGCACGACATCCGGCTTGGGCGGTGGGACGGACACGATCACGGCGGCATACTCGGGCGACAGCAACCATAGCAGCGGCTCAGGCACATTGAGCGGCGGCCAGGTTGTGAACCCGGCGAGCCAGACGATCACGTTCTCGACGAACGCTCCGGCAAGCGCGGCGTACAACAGCAGCTTCACGGTTGCAGCGTCGGCGAGCTCGGGTCTGGCGGTGAGCTTCAGCAGCGGCGGATCCTGCTCGAACTCGGGCGCGACTTACACGATCACGAGCGGCTCGGGCACTTGCTCGGTGACGGCTAGCCAGGCGGGTAACTCGAATTACTCGGCTGCGCCAAATGTGACGCAGACGACGAATGCAACTCCGGCGAGCCAGACGATCGATGTAACGACGGGGGCTCCCTCAACGGCAACTAACAAGAGCAGCTTTACGGTGGTGGCAAACGCCAGTTCGGGTTTAGCGATCACGTATGGAAGTTCGGGTTCCTGCACCAACTCGGGCGCGACATACACGATCGACAAGGCGAGCGGAACTTGCACGGTGACGATGACGCAGGCGGGCAATGGCAATTACTCGGCTGCGGCAACCGTCACGGAAAAGACGACCGTAACGACAGCGGTCGCGCCGGCGGTGAGCCTCACAGGCGAGCCGGCGACGGCGACAGAGGGCGAGGCGTTCACGGTGACGGCATCGTCGAACGAGACGGGGGCAGTCAGCATTCCGGTGATTTCGACGACCACGCCAACGATTTGCTCGGTGGGCAGTGGTACCACGAGCGGGAGCAGCGTGACGGCGACCGTGACGATGCTAATCGGTACCGGGACGTGCGATCTGGAGGCTACATGGGCGGCGAATTATGTCTATTCGGCGGCCACAGCTAAAGAGCACACAACGGCGGCGAAGATTGCGCCGACGGTGAGCTTTACCGGTGCACCAGCCAGCGCGGCCAACGGAAGCAACTTCACGGTGACGGCGACATCGAACGAGGGCGGGAGCTACGCGAGTACCCCGACCATCACGGCGACGCCGGCTACGGTGTGCACCGTGGGTGCGGTTACGAGCAATGGCCCGGGCAGCTACCAGGCCACGGTGACGATGATCAAAGCCAGTGGGACGTGCACGACGAAGGCTGCGTGGACCCTGAACTCTGACTATGCGGCTGCATCTGCCACGCAGAAAACGACGGCCACGCAGTAAGACGGCGGTTGAAACGTTGCCAAACGCTGTAGAAGGGGAAGTTAAGCCAACGCGGCCCCGGGCAACCTGGGTCGCGTTTTTATTGAGCGCCGAGGGCGGGCGCCGATTTTGGCTGGAGTCGTGGTCGCGCCGCGCTCCTCCAGAAAACTGCTGACCGAGCTTGTCGTGGTTATAGACAGGATGACAACCAAACCGCGGGCGTACTTTCCGGCGAATCCGGGTTTATAATCTAGCGTTTTCATTCCCGTTCTTTTTCGGAGCCCCGCAATATGGCACAAGCCTCGATGGCAGCGAATCCCGCGCTAAAAGAAATCTACGTTCAGCTGAAGACTCGTATGGAGAAAGCGGTGGAAGATTTCCGCCGGGAAATGGCGGCCACGCGCACCGGACGCGCGAATGTCCACATGCTCGACACGGTTTCGGTCGACTACTACGGCTCGCAGATGCCACTCAGTCAGATCGCGACCATTCACGCGCCCGAGCCGCAGATGATCACGGTGCAACCCTTCGATCCCTCCGCTTTGCAGAACATGGAAAAAGCGATTCGCTCCGCCGATCTTGGGCTGAACCCGATGAACGATGGCAAACTCATCCGCGTACCCGTGCCGGCGCTGACGGAAGAGCGCCGCAAAGAAATGGTCAAGCATCTTCACAGAATTCTCGAAGAGCATCGGACGGCGATCCGCAATGTCCGGCGCGACGGCAACGAGGCGATCAAGAAAGCCGCGAAAGACAAGAAAGTGACCGAGGACGACGAGAAGCGCGCGCTCGAAGAAATTCAGAAGCTTACCGATGATGAGATTAAGAAGATGGAAGAGATGAGCAAGGCCAAGGAAAAAGAAGTATTGGAATTCAAATAGCGCGGCCGAATCGAATGGCAAATCCGATAAAGACGCCTGTGGTTGCCGCCCTGCTTTGGATCGTGTCCGTTTCCGGTCTCGCGTTTGCGCAATCACCCTCGGGGTGGCACGACGACCTCGTCGATCACTTGGCTGGAACCTGGAAGGTCGAAGGACCGGTCATGGGTCGGCCAGCCCACCATGACGTACGAGCCGAGTGGGTGCTGAACCATCAGTTTCTTCGCATTCACGAGATAACATCGTCAGACGCGCCTTCGGCGGAACACCGATACGAAGCGGACTGGTTTCTCAGCTACGATGCGGTGAGCGAGCGCTATGTTCTCCACCTGATGGACGTTTTCGGAGCACGATACTCGGAGACGCTTGGCTATGGCGTGCGTGATGGAAACGAGATCCGCTTTGTTTTCGAATACCCCGATGGCCCTTTTCGCACCACGTTTCGTTGGATCGCAGAGAAAGATTCGTGGGAGTGGGAGATGAAGCAAAAAGACAAAGACGGCAAGTGGGCCTCGTTTGCCGATCTCAAGCTCACACGCACGGCAAAACCCTGATTGCGCGGAAGCAGAATCATTTTTCACGATCTTTTCCTCCACAATAACCTTCACCGCAGCCGTCGTTTGCCTATATTGCGGCCACTGGCGCCGATCCGGATGAAACCGGCCCTATAATGCAAAGATCAAGATGAAGTCGGTCGTCCATGCCGCCTGCCCGCACGATTGCCCAGATGCCTGCGGGGTCCTGATCACCATACAGGACGGGCGAGCCACCAAAATTCAAGGCGATCCGGAGCATCCGGTGACGCGCGGATTTCTGTGCGCGAAGGTCGCGAAATATCTTGATCGTGTGTATTCGCCGGAGCGGGTGTTGTATCCGATGCGGCGCAAGCCTGGCGCACTGAAGGGTCCGCGTGGCGTGGGCGCCACTCTCCGCGAAAGCCATGCCCGCGACGCATTCGACCGCATCACGTGGGACGAAGCGCTGGACGAGATCACTCCGCGCTTCCGGAGCATCGTCGCCGAATCCGGCCCCGAGGCCATCCTTCCCTATTCCTATGGAGGCACGCTGGGCGCGCTCAATGGCGCTTCCATGGATCGCCGGTTTTTTCATCGGCTGGGCGCGTCGCAACTCGATCGCACAATCTGCTCAAGCGCCGGAGAAGAAGGGCTGAAGTCGGTCATCGGCATCAAGCTCGGCACGGAGCCCGAGCAATTCCGGTATTCGCGCTACATCGTCGCCTGGGGTGCAAACATTCACGGCAACAACGTTCATCTTTGGCCGTTCATTGAAGAAGCGCGCCGCGAAGGCGCCAAGCTTGTCGTCATCGATCCTTATCGCACGCGAACGGCAAAATGCGCCGACTGGTATTTGCCCATCAATCCCGGCACGGATGCCGCGCTCGCGCTTGGCATGATGCACGTCATCATCGGCGAGAATCTCTACGATGCCGACTACGTTGCGCGCTACACGGCGGGGTTTGAAGAGCTGAAGGCTCGTGCGCGCGAGTACACGCCCGAAAAAGTTGCCGCCTGGACTGGTATTGCCGCCGAAGATATACGCCGTCTGGCCCGCGAATACGCGACGGTTCGCCCCTCTGTGATCCGCGTCAACTATGGCATACAACGCTCCGAATATGGCGGCATGGCGATGCGCGCCGTGACCATGCTGCCGTGTCTGATTGGATCGTGGAAAGAAGTTGGCGGCGGACTGCAACTGTCGCTCAGCGGCTCGTATGGCCTGAATAAGGCCGCGCTCGAAATGCCCGAGCTGATGCAGAAATCGCTGGGGCATCCGGCGCGCATCGTCAACATGGTGCAGCTGGGAACGGCGTTGAATTCGCTGGACTCGCCACCCGTACGTGCGCTTTTCGTTTACAACTCCAATCCGGCGGCGGTTTGTCCCAATCACAATGAGGTGATTCGCGGGTTGAAGCGGCCCGATCTGTTCACCGTCGTCCATGAGCAGTTTCTTACGGACACGACGGACTATGCCGACATCGTGCTGCCTGCGACCACTTTTTTTGAGCACAAAGATCTGCAAACGGCATATGGTCACTACTACCTGCAGGTTTCGAATCGGGCAATGGAGCCGGTGGGCGAGTGCCGGTCGAATGTAGACTTGTTTCGCGCACTGGCCGAGCGCATGGGATTTGAAGACGAATGCTTCCGCGAAACGGTTGACTCCATGATCGACCACGCGCTCTATGCTCCCAACCCGTGGCTGCAAGGCATAACGCGCGAGCGCCTGGAGAACGAACACTTCATCCGCCTGAACTTTAACGCGAACAAAGCTTCCGCCTCGCCCGAAAACGGCGCGCCTTTTTTGCCTTTTGCCCACGGTAATTTTCCAACGCCCTCTGGCAAAGCCGAGTTCTACAGCGAGTCGCTGAAAAGGCTAGGCCTCGATCCGGTGGTCGCGTTTACGCCCTCGGAAGAATCGCGCCATGGAACGAACGCTGCCGGTTTCCCGCTGGAATTTCTGGCGCGCAAGCCCGACAACCATCTCAACTCCACGTTTTCGAACCTGCCAAGTGTGCGCCAGATGGAACCGTGGATCGGCGATCTCGAAATGCATCCGGCGGACGCCGGCCCGCGTGGCATTCATAACGGCGCTAGCGTTCGGGTATTTAATCGGCGAGGCGAGATCGTTCTTCAGGCCAAGGTCGATGGAGCGGTGTCTCCCGGCGTGGTGGCAGCGCGGCTTGATTGGGCGCGTTTCGGCACGGGTGGACGCAATATTAACGTGCTCACCTCAGAAAAACTTACAGACATGGGCAACGCGGCGACGTTCTATTCCGTCTGTGTTGAAGTGGAGCTTGTTCGGGCGTGATGGCCAGACGAAAGGGTTTGCATCGCACCTTGGACGGTTTCGATTCTCTACCGTATAATTACCGTTTTCCTAACGCTTGCTTATCGAGGTAGTCGCAATTCTTTGCCGTCAAGAGGATATCCCTGTGCGGGCTCAGTTCCTCGGCCAGCGCACGGGCTCGAAGAGAGGTTCGCATCGTGCACTCGTCTCTCCCGCTTATAGATCTCGGCGGCACCGTACCGCTTTTCATTGTCTCTTAAGCCTGGTTGTTCTTCTTGCCATCGCCGCGCCTGTGCTTGGGCAGGAGGATTTGATCGTGGGCATTCAGATTCACGGCAACCGCCGCATCCCTGCCGACACGGTGAAGGCGCGCATCTTCTCAAAAGTGGGCGACATTTACGACACCGCCGCGCTGGAGCGCGATTTCAACGCTCTATGGAACACGGGTTACTTCGAGGACATCCGTTTTGAGCGCGAGCAAAGCGCCAAGGGATGGATTCTCCACATTTACGTCAAGGAACGGCCGACCATTCGCGAGATCAATTACACAGGGCTCAACGCAGTTTCCACCAGCGACGTTCTCGACCGCTTCAAAGACCGCAAGGTGGGGCTGTCGGTCGAAAGCCAGTACGATCCCACTCGAATCAAGAAAGCCGAAGTTGTCCTGAAGGAACTGCTCTCCGAGCATGGACACCAGTTTGCGACCATCCGCAGTGAGGTCCGCCCCATTCCACCAGCGGCCGTTGGCATTACGTTCGTGGTGAAGGAAGGCCCCAAGGTTAAGGTCGGCAGGATTCAATTCCGTGGCAACAAGCATGTGAACGCCCGCACGCTGCGGGCGGCCATGAAGAACCTCAAGCCCATCGGCATCCCGCACTCCATCTTCCTAGAAAATATTTTTGCCAAGACCTACGACGCCACCAAGCTGGATGAGGATACCGAGCGAGTGCGCGCCGAGTTCCAGAACCGAGGCTACTTTAAGGTGCTGGTCGAGGACCCGAAGACCGAAATCCACGACACCGGCCACACGGGGATACACATTCCCCTGGTGCAAGCA
>JBAVYO010000015.1:0-16152 GCA_049698855.1 Terriglobales bacterium | reverse complement strand
CATTGAACGAAACGGCCGCCGCATAGAGCGCGCGTACTCGATCGCTTCGTCTCCCTATGATAAAGAACTCGAATTTTTCTTCGAGTTGGTACTGGAGGGCAAAACCACTCCTCCTCTTTACGAACTTCATCCCGGCGACGAGGTCCTTCTCCGCAAGGTAGCAAAGGGGCTTTTTACGCTCGATCGCACGCATCCGGAGCGGATCAATCACTTTATGGTCAGCACGGTCACCGGCATTGCGCCGTTTGTCAGTTACATTCGAACTCTGTTTAAGGACTGGAAAGAAGGCCGGTTTGCCAGCGACCACAAATTATTTTTGCTCAACGGGGCCGCGCGCTCCTGGGAGTTTGGCTACTATGACGAGCTAAACAAGCTTGCTCATCAGGTCCCGTGGCTGACGTGCGTCTTCACCATAAGCCGTCCATGGGAGGATGCAGCGTGGAAGGGCGAAGTCGGCCGAGTTGACGAACTGATCCGCAAATACGCCGACCGCTGGGGATGCACGCCGGCCAACAGCATGGCGTACCTCTGCGGGCATCCGGGGATGGTCGAGCATGGAAAGGGCATCCTGAGGCGCGTGGGCTTCAAGAAAGAACAAGTCAAAGAGGAGATCTACTGGTTTCCGCCGAGGGGTACATTCTCAGATGAGGCCGCGGAAGCCGCATCGCCGTAGCCGACGGTGCGACCGTGCCACATACACTCTCGATCTTCATCGAAACCAATCGCTTCAAATACGCAGCTGCCCACCTCAAGGTGTATTAGCGGAATCAGTGCCCACGGCATCCAGGATGGCATCGTTGATCGCATAAGCCGTGCCATCCGCGCCGATGACCGTGGGCGTGTAGGCTTCGCCGATGCCGGTTGAAAGCTTGATCGTTTGCGATAAAGTGTTGTTCGTTAGATCCCAGCGATAGAGATTCCCGTCCTCGCTGTTGGCGAGAATTGACTTGTTGACAGGATCGACGGCGGCCGAGTTGATGCACCATTCTTTTACTCCGCCCGGACAGTCCGGGTCGGCCGTCGGGCCCAAGATCGTCAAGATTTCCTTCATCACATTCGTCGAGGAAATAATCGGGTCTTTCTCGGTGGCGTTGGGATCGAGAATGGCAATCCGATTTTGTCCATTTCCGGTACCAAGGCTGCAATAGTTGTTGTATTTCGTCATCAGCAGGTACTGCGATTTTCCTTTGTAGCTCGGCACCAGCGTGGCCGGAACAATCGAGGGCGTGTCATCCCAGCCAAAGCTGCCGGGAATTTTCGTCTGCGTGAGATCGCTGCTGTAGTGCAGCAACCAGCCGCGATCGTTGTGGCTCGGGTATGGATTCTCGAGCACGCCGAAGTAAACGTCACCATCGGGGCCGACGGTGGGAGTGGCTGAGCTTCCGCTATAAATCCACGCGTCCATGCCTGAAGCGGGATCGGTCAGGCGAACCTTCCCGATGAGCGCCAGCGTTGTGCTGTTCACCGCGAGCAAGTATCCCCACGTGCCGTTATCGACTGCAACGTAGAGAATGCTGCCATCCGCAGACAGCGCGGGCGCGCAACTAATGGATACCTCTGTAATGGAGGAGTCGCCGCTTAGCGCCGCTGCCGAGACCCACGTGCCCGCGCCGCTCGCGGAAATTCGAGCCAGCCCGCTTTGCAGATTTAGCGGCGTCGAGCCAAGAGCGAGAAATCCAAAGAAGAGATTCCCGTTCGCGTCCGCGCTCAGCGGAGTGTCAATCTGTACGTTCGTCTTGTAGGCGGCCGGATCGTGATTGAAATTCTTCAGCCCATAAAAATAGAGACGGCTGACGGTTCCTTTTGCTGCATCCGGATTCTGCCGCACCAGCACGCTGCCCGCTATATCCGGGACAAAGAGTTGATTGCCGGAAATGGTTGGCCCCATGCCGGGAACGAAATCGGCCTCCGGAGCTTGATACGCGGTCGATTCCATCCACAACCGCTTGCCGGTGGCGCCGCTATGCGCCTCCACGCGAAAACTGTTGGTGCCTGTCTTTACGGGAACGATCACCGTGTTGGCCGCCGTAACCAGGGGCGATCCGTAGTGGATGAAAATTTCGCCGGAAGGAGGATGCAGATCGACAGGCGCATGCCAGTGAATTGAGTTCAGAGCTTGCGATCCTACCGTGGAGAGCGCAGTGTGCTGCTCGTCGTGCGAATGAGTGAGCCAGGCTCCATTCTGCGCGTGAGCGTTCGCGGCCGGCATGAGACACGCGCCGGCAATAAAAAGTGGAAGAACAATTCGGGAACGAGCGCTGTTAATCGGATTCATAGACGTCATCCTCCAGGAGGCGCGATGGGTGCGGTAAGTCACCCACGCCGAATGTTGGCAAGAGTAGCAGGGAGATCAGTAGAAGTTGTCAAAACGATGTAAAAAAAATGTGCGAGAAAGCCGGGTCAACCGTGAGTTCTCAGTCATCCATTTCTGAGAACTGAGAACTGAGAACTGAGAACCGACCACCGACCACTGGCGCTTCCTACCCCACAGCCCCGCGAAAAAAGATTTCCGTATATTGCCGGACGATAGCCTCGCCATCGAGCGACCCGTTAGGCTGATACCACTGATAGATCCAGTTAATCATCCCAACCAGCGCGAAAGCGGCCGCTCGCGGGGTGACCGTCGATGCAGGAGTGCGCTGCCGTTGCACATCGGCGATCAGGTTCTCGACAAAGTGAACGTAGTCCTTCTTGCGCCCATTGATCTTGCGCCGAAGACCCGGAGACAAGGGATGGTTCTCATGCAGCATGACCGTAATCTCGCGGTCTTCCTCGCTCAACACGACCTCGATGTGCAGCCGTATCAGCATGCGCAGGCGCTCTTCCGCGCCCTGCATCCGGCGCACCACGTTGATCACGCGCTCCTCTGTGATGTCCATGGCATGCGACATGATGTTGAAGAGGATTTCGTCTTTCGATTGGAAATGATGATAGAGACCGCCCTTGGAGAGCTTGAGCGCGGCGGCAACATCGTTCATTGATGTCGCGTCATAGCCGCGCTGTTGAAACAGGCGGGCCGCCGTGCGCAGGATTTCCTGCCGGGGTTCGATAAACGCTTCACGTATCACCCACAGATGGTATCGCGGAATGCGGCTTCCGCACCAACCGGACGGTCCAGGCGATGTCCCAATTTACTTTCACCATGGAGACGCGGAGGCACACATAACCGGTTGCACAAACCCAGCAGCTAGTTTGCATTCAGCGCAAAGTGCTGCACGATCTGCCACTCGCCCTTAATCTTCTCCATCACAATCAGGTACTGTCCCAGATGAATGACGGAGCCGACATGCCTTCTCGTTCGCCCTGTCCCGTAGGCGAGTGTTCCGGAACTTCTTTCGACACTCGGCTCGATTTCCAGCTTGCTCCCTTGATCCAGCCCCGACTTGACCCACTTCCGAATCTCGTCCCGTCCTCTAAACGTGCCGCCGTCGCTCACCAGTGTGGCGTCTTCGGCGTACAGTGCTACGACTGCATTCACGTCATTCGCATTGTAGGCGTTAAGGAATTCCAGCCTCACCTGCGCTCCCGGTTCTGGGTCGGGAAACGCAGTTGTCCTCGACTGCTGAGCCCACATCGTGAGGCTGAATATCAACAATAGTGCTGCCGCCAGGTTTCTCATCTACTTCTCCAGTGCTGCTCAGTGCGGCCGGGCTCCACTCAAATCTCAGGATTGGTTTGCCGCGGAGCGTTTCCTTTTCCTAGATGCTGCGCTGCGGCTGCCGTCAATCGTGGTCACTTTCGCGCCCGCACTTGCAACTGGTCTGCCGCTTCCAAGTCTTAGGATGGGCCGGCTGAGTTCTCGCGTCTCGCCCGGCAGCAATCTCTGTACCTGCGCATTCATCGAAACTTCGACTGCGGGCGAAGGTCGCAACTCGCGGCGGAAGCCGCTAACAATCATGGTGGAGTGTGCCGCGGTCATCTGCGGCGCTTCAAAGTGGACTCGCTGAAGCGCGTCTTTGAGCATTTCTCTCGACGCAGCCTGCGTTTCGCTGTGCAGCCTGCGTACTCGCGCGACGGCGCGATCGACCACTGCTGCGATCTCCGCACCGCGGTCGGATGATCGTCCTTCCTGCAAACGGCGCTTGGCTTTGTCAGCGGAGAACCATGTGCGCTTCCGCTTCGACTCGTGTGGCTTGCCCAGCCGGCGCACTTCGCAGAGATAAGCGAGAACGACAATACCTTCCGATTTCGCTCGTGGACGCCGCACATAGCGCGCGAACGACGCGGTTTCGATTCGTCCATGCACGCCCGCTTCCTCGAACGCCTCCAGCGCGGCCGACTGCGCATACGTCAATCCCGGTTCGATCCCGCCCTTGGGAAATGTCCAGCGGCCGTCGCGCGTGCGCACCAGAAGGAATTCCACTCCGCATTCGCTCACTCGGTAGCACACTGCTGCCGCTTGCTCGCGTCCACGTAAGCGCCGAAGCTGCGCGGGAGAAACATAATCCAGCACGACCTGCGATCCAATTGCCGAAGCCATGGCCATGTGTTCTTCTCGCATTTAGAGTGCGCGATGAGGGCCTGTACTGGCTAGAGCACAGCTTGGTTCCTGCTGCATTGGTTAATGAACTTGAGTAAAGATAACGGATTGGAAGATCAGCAAAAGGACTCGCTTTGGGGAAGGGCACGAGTTCCACTCGTGCCGTAACCGCCGCCAAATTAAAGGCGGCTTCCAGCCGCTGGGGGAATGCCAAACGCGAAAAACATGGTTTCGGCAAACTGCAAAGCCGGACAGAAAATAAACTCATCCATCGCAGCAGTGAAAGCGCTGCGCCTCACACCCGCATACGGCCGAGTCTTCCAGCAGCTTAATAAGCGCATCCTTCATCCACAAGGGAATCCCTTTACGTACTTGTGTCGCGTGCCGGCATTTGGAGAAAGTATGGTCATCTCATTCGCCGGGTCTTGGCTGCCATGCCCGGCGCGGGACGGTATCGTTGGACAATCCATTTTGCCTTCGCTGCAACCGGGAACTTGAAGCGGGAGAAAAATCCGTAGCCGTGTTCGTGTTTGCCCAGACCACGGGGGTTCGTCCCCGGCAGAAATCGTCGGCGCGTCGAATCTGTTTTTGCCCGCAGTGCGCGGTGTCGCTCGCCATGGGGCCTGCTCCCGAAGGAGCGCTCAATCTAGCAGCCTGGCAAATGATGCGCGACCTGGTCGGCGCGCAACCCCACCTCACCGAAGCCGCCTGGGAAACACTGCATGAAAACTCCGAAGCGCTGCTCCCCGCAACGGGGACCGATGGCCCAGCGGCGATCACCCGCGCGAGCGCAGGAAACTATCTGGAATTTTGAGCGCATTGCCGCCCCGCGCCGCTACTAAGGAGGCTAATAAGTGCATTAGTGATTTATCGCCGACTATCCCGAACACTACGAGATATACAGGTTTGACAGTCCCAATTGTCGAGGTCTAGGATTCGAGCAAAAGCAAGTCGGGCTGGTGAATTATGATCCGATGTCTTGCCGCGTTCTCCTCGCTCGCCATTGTTTCCACGTCTTTAGCCTTCGGCCAAAACTCTGACTCAATCTCAGTTGCCCGCAGCCCGAACGTCCCGCCGCCAAGCGCCACCGCTGCGCCCGGATGCTCGCCCGACCGTCGCACCAATCCGAACGGCGGGGTGCTGATCTCCGGTGTCGTCTTCGACGGCATCACAACTATCGGCTCAATGGAGCTCTCAACAATTGAGAGCCAAGTCAGGGGCGCCTGTTTCGATGAGCAGAGTGACATCATTGCACAGGTGATTCAAAGTGCATTCTCCGAACAGGGGTTTGCGCAGGCCGACGTCGAGAATGTAACTCTGGAATCGAGCGATTCACTCGCCGTACCCAAACCAGTTACGCTGAAAGCAGAGATCACTGAAGGCCCGCGATCTCGCTTTGGCGCGATCCAATTCACGGGTAATCACGCGTTTAGTGACGCCAAGCTCCGTGCCGCGTTTATCGTTAAGAGAGGCGACCTCTATCAACGATCAAAAATCGCAGGCTCTTTGAACGGAATCAGAAAACTCTATGGACCGAAAGGGTATCAGGATTTGGCTGTCGTACCGGACGTTATGTTCTCGTCTACGGGCACTGTCGATCTCAGGATAACGATCTCCGAAGGTCCGCAATACCATATGGGCGAACTAAAGATTTATGCGAAGAAGGAGATATCAGATCGTCTGGCTAGCGAATGGAATTTGCGGGCAGGGACGGTCTTTGATGGGAATTATCCCCAAACCTTTCTCGATAAGAGCCACTCGCTGCCTCGTGACTTCAACCGGCAAGATATGGTTCTCGTACGCAATTGTCCCGCGGCATCGATGGCCGTCTTGTTAATCGTCGATCAGACCGACCCCGGCCTCCAATCACCGCCGAAAGAAGTCCGCTGCAAGAAACCGGATGATAGCGAGTAGATAGGGCCACGTCCGCTCTCCGGACTTTTATTGTGTCAGCCGATTTAAGTAGCGGGATGAGGTCTACCGGCTTTTTCGCATCCCCCGTTTGACCCTTCTTTTCTTAGCCATTTAAGATCAAAGATTAACCCCTCCACCAAGGACACATGCCTCACGAATTGCCGAAAGCTTACGAACCGGGCGCGATTGAAACGCGCTGGGCCGAATACTGGGTCAAGGAAAAACTCTTTCACGTGGAGACGCCTGCCCCTGGCGAGACTCGGCCGGTCTTTACTTTGCTACTGCCTCCGCCGAATGTGACTGGCCGGCTGCACATGGGCCACATGCTCAACCAGACGCAGATGGACATCCTTGTCCGCTGGCATCGCATGCGCGGATTCCTCACGCTGTGGCTGCCCGGCACCGACCATGCCGGCATCGCGACGCAGATGATGGTCGAGCGGCAACTGGCAAAAGAAGGCAAGAAGCGCCGCGACATGGGTCGCGAGAAATTTGTGGAGCGCGTCTGGGAATGGAAGCGCGAATATGGCGGCGCGATTCTCGACCAGATGAAACGGCTGGGCGCGTCGGTAGATTGGGGACGCGAATACTTCACCATGGACGACAACCTTTCGCACGCCGTGCGCGAGGTGTTCGTCCGGCTGTATGAGCAGGGACTGATTTATCGCGGTAAGTACATCGTGAACTGGTGCCCGCGCTGCGAGACTGCGATCTCTGATCTCGAAGTGAAGCACGAAGAAGTGCCGGGGAAGCTGTGGGAGATTCGGTACCCAGTGATCGAAGAGGGCGCCGCTGGACGGGCGAGTCGTCCGTCCCTACATGAGCCGGAGTTCATCACCGTCGCAACCACGCGGCCGGAAACCATGCTCGGCGATACTGCCGTTGCGGTGAATGCCGCCGACGAGCGCTACACGCATCTGCACGGGAAGAAAGTTCTGCTGCCGCTGATGAACCGTGAGATCCCGATCATTCTCGATGAAATTGCCAAGCCCGAGTTCGGCACGGGCGCGGTGAAGATTACGCCCGCGCATGATGCGAATGATTTCGAGGCGGGTAAGCGCCACAATCTGCCGCAGATCGATGTGATGGACCTGCACGCGCGCATGAACGAAAACGCCGGCCCGTATAAGGGACTCGACCGTTACAAGGCGCGCGAGGCCGTGCTCGCGGATTTGAAAGAGCAGGGATTCCTGGCCGCCGAGAAAGATTACAAGCTGCCGCTCGGCACCTGCGACCGCTGCGGAACCGCTGTCGAGCCGCGGCTTTCCGAGCAGTGGTTCGTGAAGATTGCGCCGCTGGCCGAACGTGCCATTGAGGTTGTCGAGAAGGGATACATCCGGTTTCAGCCTGAAAATTATGGCCAGATTTATTTGAATTGGATGCGGAACATCCACGACTGGACAATCTCCCGGCAACTCTGGTGGGGACACCGGATTCCGGTGTGGTATTGCCGTCACGATGGCTGTAAGGAAGTGGTAGTCGCGCGCGAGACTCCGCAGTCGTGCCCGAAGTGCGGCGATGCAAAGCTCGAGCAGGATACGGACGTGCTCGATACGTGGTTCTCATCTGGCCTATTGCCCTTCACGACGCTGGGCTGGCCGGAAGCGACCCGCGACCTGGAAGTTTTTTATCCCAATTCGCTGATGATCACCGGGTTCGACATTCTGTTCTTCTGGGTCGCGCGCATGATCATGCTCGGGTGCTGGTTCATGATGCCGCCCGAGCGCCCCGGCAGCACGTCGGGCGCGAGCGGCCCGGCCAACGAAGACGCGCTACGCAACAGCGTTCCCTTCCGTGAGGTTTACATTCACGCTCTGGTGCGCGATGCCGACCGCCAGAAGATGTCGAAGACCAAGGGCAACGTACTCGATCCAATTCACGTGATTGGAGAGTATGGTACCGACGCCACGCGGTTCACGCTGGCGGCGATGGCCGCTCCGGGCACCGACATTGCGTTCAACGAGAGCCGCACGGATGGCTATCGCGCCTTCGCCAACAAGATTTGGAACGCCGCCAGATTCATGTTCATGAATGTGGACCGGGTCGCGCCCGAGTTGCGGCCCATGAGTACGGGTACGGGCGACTCGCGCGCACACTCTGTAGGCATCGCGGGCTTTACCGCGCAAACCCTCGAAGACCGCTGGATACTTTCGCGCTTCAATCGGGCAACTCAGGACGTGAACGAGTCGCTTGCAACCTACCGCTTCCACGAAGCGGCAAATCGTATCTACGATTTCTTCTGGGGTGAATTTTGCGACTGGTACATTGAGCTGATCAAGCCGCGGCTGATGGAGAGCGCCGATCCCGCAACGGCTCGGGCGGCGTGCGCGAATCTTGTCAATTTATTTGACGGCGCGCTGCGCCTGCTGCACCCTGTGATGCCGTTCATCACCGAAGAAATCTGGCATGCGATGTATGCGGGCGCGCCTCCTCTGAAATCGATTGCGCTTGCGGCCTATCCGCAGGCCGATGATGTGCAGAACGATTTGGCAACGGAGACGCAGATGGCCGTGCTTCAGGATTTGATTGCCAGCGTGCGCAATCTGCGGGCGGAACTCAAAGTCGAGCCCAAGGTAAAGGTCCCGATCGAAGTGTTTGCACCGGAAGCTGACATCCGGCATTTGATCGAAGAGAACCGCAGTGCCGTCGAGCGTCTGGGCAACGTCGAGTCGGTCAAGTTTGTCGAATCGTCGCTCGCGAAAGTAGCCGGAGCGCGGAGCACTGCGCGCTTCGATGTCCACGTGGTATACGAGAAGAAGATTGACGTGGCGGCGGAGTGCGAGCGCCTGAAAAAGGAGCTGGAGAAGATGGAGAAGGAAATCGCCAACGGACAGCGGCAACTGGCAAACGAACAATTCCTGGCGAAGGCTCCGGCGAAAGTGGTAGAAGGGCTGAAGGCGCGGGCGGAAGAGCTGAAGGTGCTGCGAGAAAAAGCCGTTGCGCAAATGAAGGAAATCAGTGGCTAGTGGGCAGTGGTCTGTGGGCAGGAAAGGCAACAATGTTCCTGCCATCGACCTATCCCTCCTGGCCACTCATCACTGCTATCTATGGACTGGAATTCACGACGTATTACCGCGATCATCGAGAACGCGCTGAACGAAGACCGCGCCACGAGCGATGCCACCAGCTACGCGTGCATCGATCCCAATCAGCGGGCATCGGCCACGATTATCGCCAGGCAGGAGTGCATTCTGGCTGGTCTGGGCTGCATTCCGCGCATCCTGGACGCATACGCGGCCCTCGATGGAGCCGTCACTTCGCACTATGAGGTGACCAGCCATCCGTCGATTTTCGACGGCGTCCGCGTGCATAATGGCCAGCAGATCGCGGTAATTCAGCACAACGCGCGCGTGATTCTATCGTGCGAGCGCGTCATCCTTAATTTTCTGCAACGCATGGCGGGAATCGCGACCGCCACGCGCAAGTTCGTCGATGCGGTCAGTGGAATGCATGCGCGCATTCTCGACACGCGAAAAACCGCGCCCGGCCTGCGTTTGATCGATAAATACGCGGTGCGCTGCGGTGGCGGCCAGAATCACCGGCTCGACCTGTCCGATGGTGTTCTGATCAAACACAATCACATTACGCTGGCCGGAGGAGTTCTCCCCGCTCTCGAGCGTGCGCTGCGCAACCGGCGCGGCCGTCAGCCGGTGGAGATTGAAGTGCGCTCGCTAGGCGATTTGCAGCCGGCGCTCGATGACGGCGCTGAGGCGATCCTGCTCGACCACATTAGCGTCGACGACGTGCGCAAAGCAGTTGAAATCTGCGCGGGCCACTCGCGCCGCATTCCGCTTGAATGTGCTGGAGGCATCACGCTCCAGAACGTGCGCGCCTACGCGGAAACGGGAGTGGATTTTATTTCCGTTGGCGTTCTTACATCGTCATTCGAGTCGGTGGATTTGAGCATGCGAGTGATGCCGGGATAGTCGTCAGTCCTTGGTCGGTAGTCGTTCGGGGTGCGTTTGGTAATGCCAGCTTTTTTAATTTCCAAAGATTCTCGTTTGTTGCGCGTACTCAGCTCGGAAGGCTTCCCCGACGACTGACGACCAACGACTAGCGACCCCGCTATAATTCCCCTCATCGCCACTTCCACAAAAACCCGCCGCGCGCCGTCCATGCACAAAGCCACCGATGTGCGCCTGGGGCGCATCGTGCGCCTGTTGATGGACCACGCTACCGTAGTAGTCAGCGGCACCAAGATCGCCGAGGAAATCGGCACGAGCCGGTCTGAGGTGTGGCGGCTGGTTCAGCAGTTGCGCGAACTGGGCGTGGATGTCGCCGGCCATCCCGCGACCGGCTACCAGTTACGCGCTGTGCCCGACCTCCTGCTGCCGGAAATGATTGCGCCGCTGGTGAAGAGAACAATCTTTGCCGCAGATCATACCCGGCACATACACCATTACTACAAAATCGGATCCACGAATTCCGAGGCGATGAATGCCGCTGCCGACGGCGCTCCCGAGGGCAGTGTGTTTCTGGCTGAAGAGCAGTTGACAGGCCGCGGCCGCGGTGCGCACTCGTGGCATTCGGCACGGTCGGCGGGAATTTATTGTTCGGTCATTCTGCGTCCTGCAATTCCTCCCTCGGACGCGTTGCTGCTTTCGCTGGCTGCGGGTTTGGCCGTGCGCGCCGCCGTTCTTGAGGTTGCGCAACTGGCGGTCGATCTGAAGTGGCCGAACGATTTGCTCATTGGAGGCAAGAAATTCTGCGGCATTCTTACCGAGATGAACGCCGAAGCCACTCGCGTGCGCTACCTGGTCGTTGGCGTCGGAATCAATGTAAATCAGACAAAGTTTCCGGGGGAGTTGCGCCCGATTGCGACTTCGCTGCGCCTCGAAACGGGCACGGAGTGGTCACGGGTCGAGGTCAGCGCGGCTTTGTTAAAATCGCTCGACCGCGAATATCACGCAGTCCTCAGCGAAGGAGCGGCGGCGCGCGCTTCGGTTCTGAAACGGTTTGAAGAGAATTCGTCGTCGGTGCGCGGACGGCAAGTGCGCATCGAAGAAAACGGCGGCATCGAAGGCGTGACCGAAGGGTTGGACGCGCGCGGTTTCCTGCAAGTGCGGACAGCAGAAGGTCTACGCACAGTGCTGAGCGGAACAGTAAAGCTGATTTCGTGATCGGGCAAGTTTGTAATTTGTGAATGTCAATCCGCGGGCCGGCATCTCGGAGTGAAATTGCCAAATTACAAAATTACTCGATTACAGAATTCTTTCTATGCTTCTAGTCATCGATGTCGGCAACACCAACACGGTCCTCGGCGTTTTCGCGCGCGATGCGCACACGCACCCCGGTGACGACGTCACGTCGGAGCCCTCGCACTATAAGCGTCTGGCGGCGCACTGGCGAGTCGGTTCGCACCTCACCCGCACGGTCGACGAATACGGAATCATTTTCCGCAACCTGTTTGCCATCGATCATCTCGACGTCTCCGCTGTCCATGGAATCGCCGTGTCGTCGGTCGTGCCGCCGCTCGATCCGGTGTTGCGGCAGGTTTGCGAGCGTTACTTCAATCTCAAGCCGCTCGTGATCGAGCCGGGCGTCAAGACCGGCATGCCCGTGCTCTACGACAATCCCTCCGAGGTGGGAGCTGACCGCATTGTGAACGCCGTCGCTGCGTTTGATAAACATGGCGGCCCGTGCGTGATCGTGGACTTCGGCACAGCCACCACTTTTGACTGCATCTCGAAAAAAGGCGAGTACATGGGCGGAGTTATCTGTCCCGGCATCGGCATTTCCGCCGACGCGCTTTTTCAGCGCACCGCGCGTCTGCCCCGCGTGGAGGTCCGCAAGCCCACGCGCGTGATCGGCACGACGACTGTGTCGAGTCTGCAGTCGGGGCTTTACTACGGCTATCTTGGCCTGGTCGATGGCATTCTAGAGCGACTGGTCGACGAACTCGGCCCGGAAACGCACGTGATCGCGACCGGCGGTTTGGGCGCGCTGATTGGCACGGCATCGCACTTCATTAAAGAGGTAGACGAATTCCTGACCCTCGAAGGCCTACGCATAATTTGGGAGCGAAACCAGCCCTTTCGCAAGGAAGCGGGCGGCCACGCAGGTGCCAAAACAACAAAGCCAGTCGCCGCCGATCCCAATAAGAAGCCCTGGCCCGCAGAGAAAAATTCAAAAGAGAGATAACAGCAAATAGCCGGTATCTGACACCCGATAACTTCTAGAATGTAAAAGCGGGCGCGTGTGATTCAAGCTCGAAGCTCGTGGTTCGTAGCTTCTGTTGTGGAAAACTACTTCAACTACTTCACCGAAATCGAAGAGCACTACCAGCGGCGGAGGGGCACCACTCTGCTGCTTTCCACGCTCGACTGGGCGCTGATTGAGACTTGGCAAAACGCCGGTATTCCACTGGAGGTGGTGCTGCGCGGTATCGACGAAGCGTTCGACAAGTACGATCAGAAGCCGACAAAGACCAAGAAGGTGAACAGCCTCGCATATTGCTCGCAAGCTGTGCTCGCTGCCGCCGAGGACGCCGCTGCCGGCATTACAGCCGATAAGTCGGGCGCAGCGCCGGGCTTTGAGCCGGCGCAGATTGCGGCCTTTCTGCGCGAGAATGCCGACCGTCTGGAAGAAGCGAAACTACCCACGCTCGCTGGGATGTCGGCCGCACCCCTGGCGCGCGAAACGGCCTCTGCATTGCGCGAACTGGCTGAAGCAATCGAAGCCAGCGAAAAACTGCCCAGGCTCGAAGATCTGGAACGGCGTCTCACCGTCCTCGAAGAAAAGCTATTTGCGGTATTGATGGCAGCCACTCCCGACGACGATCTGGTAGATGTTCGCGCCCAGGCCGACCGCGAGATCGCTCCCTATCGCCCGAATATGACAACGCCGCAGGTGGAGCAACTACACAAACAGTATGTGCGCAAGCGCCTGCTCGAGCGCAGCGGCGTGCCGCGATTGAGCTTGTTTTATATGCACTAAACGCCGACTCATTGTTTCCGAACGATCAACCATTCCCTGCGAATTGCCGGCTACAGGCTTAGAAGGCAGCCGCCAATCTCCTCAATAATGAGCGGCAAAGGAAGAAGCGTCTCTCCAGGAATACTTGTCTCCGCGGCCGGTGAAGGTCGCAAGCAGCGTGTAGCCCATACATAACCTATGAGTGTGCACCGTTTTGCCGCCACTTTCATGCTATTGCATAATTGTCTACTAAACTAATAGACTATCAAGTGATGCAGCGATCGCATTGTGAAAACTTATCCAAAGAACAGGAAGTCAATTTGGCTGGGGTCTCCGGAGAACTTAGAGGATCAAATCGCAGTACGCCCCGAAGATATTCGCCGGTTTTTGTGATTGGCTGTCACAGGTCGGGCACCGCTCTTTTTTACGATAGTCTGCTCTCCGCTGGCGGGTTTCCGCTTTACCACACTGCTCCCTTTGTGCATTCGACTCTGCTGCCGCTGTCTGGGGACCTATCGGAACCTGAGAATCGCGAGAAACTACTGCAAATATGGCTGCGGAGCAAGGCCTTCCGCCGAACCGGCCTTGGCGCGAATGATCTTCGGTCCCAGATCCTTCAGGAGTGCAAGAGTGGCGGCGATTTTTTGCGAATCACCATGGGGGAAATGGCCCGCCGTGCCGGCGTCCAACGCTGGGCCGACTACGATCCCGACAACATCATGTATATGGCCACGATCAAGCGCGAGGTTCCCGACGCTCTGTTTGTGCACGTCGTTCGCGACGGCCGGGATGTCGCGCTGTCGATGAAGAAACAGCACGAAGCTGATCGTCTTTGGTGGGCGCAAGAGCGGGCCCTGTACGCGTGGGCACTGCTTTGGCAATGGACCGTCCAGAAAGGAAGGCTTGGAGGAAAGAGCTTTCCCGCCGATTACCTGGAAGTGTGCTACGAAGATCTGGTCCGTGATCCCGCGACAACTCTGCGCACGGTGGGAGAATTTCTGGATCACGACCTGGACTATGGCCGCATTCAAAAGAGCGCCATCGGGCGGGTTTCTTCTCCCAATACGGTTTGGAAAAACGAGTCCAGTCCGGAGAGCTTCAGCTCAATCGACCGCTGGAAAAGCAAACTTCCGCAAGCGGAGATTGCCGCGCTTGAGGCATTGATCGGAGACTGTCTGAAAGAATTCGGCTATTTGCTGACAACCGAGCGCCGGGCTTCGGCTCCGCTCGATACCAGGCTTAGTCTGATGAGCATCACTTACCCATGGTATTTCGACGCCAAACTATTTTTGAAGGACAAGACCATTATCGGACGGCTCGTCAATGACGAGAGGTTGGAACTGATCGATCCTGTCTGAGATTTGTTGATGTATTTCTGACGCGAGCACAGGGGGACAGCGTGATCGAAAATCGCGCAATGGTGGCCAGACTTGCACAGCCGATTCGAGCATGTGAAGCGCTCACGGCGGAACCTTGGCGCGGGGAGGTTATGCAAGCGATTGAAGTCAATAGAACGACTCGAGGTGATGGGCCTTTGACGATCCCGCAAGTAGTTGCACCCCCGATTAAGACAAAGGTCATTTGCACCCTTGGCCCGCGCTCGCTTAAGGTCAAGACTATCCGGGGTCTTCAGGCGCTTGGCGTGAGCTTGTTTCGCATCAACCTCTCCCACACGCCGATTGAGAAGGTCGGTCCGGCAATCGCCTTCCTGCAGCAACACTCGAATGTGCCCGTATGTCTGGACAGCGAAGGGGCACAGATCAGGACCGGCATGTTCAAAACCGCGCCCACGAATCTGAGAAAGAACAGCCTCATCCAGATTCACCGCAATCCAATTTACGGCGACGCGCAGAAATTAAGTTTTACGCCTTCCGCCACGATCGATTTGCTGGAACTCGGCGACCTGATCACCATCGACTTTCATGCTGTCGTGGCCGAGGTCATGGAGATCGAAAGCGATAGAGCGGTACTGCGTGTCCAAAAAGCCGGCCGTGTTGGAAATAACAAAGCGTGTAACGTGCATCGCCACGTCGAGTTGCCCGCCATCACACCGAAGGACCGCAAGGCCATCGAGATTGCGCGGCAGATGGGAGTCGATCATTACGCTCTATCTTTTGCCAACCGGCCGGAGGACGTTCGGGAGATGCGGGAGTTAATCGGTGCAGATGCAACCCTGATTTCGAAGATTGAATCGCGCAGCGGTATCGCTCATCTGGACGAGATCGCCCGCCTCTCCGACGCTATTTTGATCGATCGCGGCGACCTGTCCCGCCAAGTGCCCATGCAACAAATACCCGCGCGCCAGAAGGACATCATCCGGCGCGTAAAGGCCCTCGGCCGTCCGGTCTACGTCGCCACCAACCTGGTCGAATCAATGGTCCATTCGTCAGTGCCGACCCTGGCGGAAATCAATGATATCTACAACACGCTGGAGGATGGCGTCGACGGCCTCGTTCTGGCTGCCGAAACCGCTGTGGGTAAGTTTCCCGTCCAATGCGTCGAAATGGTGGTCAGCGTTATTGCCGAATTCGAGCACGGCTAGAGGGGCGCATGAGGCCGATCATCCATATTGCTTCCGCGACGTAACGTAAAATAGAAAGATCGTAATTCAGTTGGGGAATGGTTTCTTGCCTCTTCGCCTTTCCATCGAAAAACTGATCTACGGCGGCGACGGCCTTGCGCGTACTCCGCCCGGCCCCGATGGCCGCAGCATGGCGGTGTTCGTGCCGTTTGCATTGCCGGGCGAACAGATTGAAGCCGACATCCGGCAAGGGAAGCCGGGTTTCGCGCGCGCAATTGCCACTCAAATAACCGAACCATCGCCGGAGCGCATTGCTCCTCTC
>JBAVYO010000014.1:0-5832 GCA_049698855.1 Terriglobales bacterium | reverse complement strand
ATACTTTAGTTCAGCCGCGTCCTCCACGATGTCCACAATGCGTTCCACCATCAACCCCACCCTGTGCCCGTCCTGGTTGCACACCACAACCTGTAAACGCGCTGAATCCTCGGAAAAAACTTCTCGAGCGCGCCGCCGCTCGCGTTTTTCTTCCACCGCCAGTTCAAGATCGATCAGCGGCAGAATTTCTCCTCTGTACTGCGCCACCCATTGCGTTCCGGCCTGTTCGATTTGAGAAACCGGCAGTTCCTCCAGCCGCGCGACGCGGTCGAGGGGAACAGCCATGCGTGCTTCACTGGGGCCGGCAAACACCAGAAACGTTTTCTTGTCGGTGGTGGTCTTTTTTAATTCTTCAGTCTGCTCCGCCATGGAACGGTCCCGAATCTCATTGATCACCCCGGCCCGCTGGGCCAGGCCAAGCACGTCCAGAATGAGAGCAATCCTTCCGTCGCCCATGATGCTGGCGCCCGCATAACAGTTCAGACCCTTCAGTTGTTGGCCCAGCGGCTTGACCACGATCTCCTGCGTATCGCTGATGCCGTCCACCACCAGGCCGAATTGATGGTTCTCCGCCTGTAAGACGACAATGTTCACCACGTCCGCTTGCTCGCCTTGTTCCGTGACCTGCAGGACCCGGTTGAGATAAACCAGCGGCAAGAGCTTCCCGCGGCGGCGGTACACTGGCGTGCCGTGTATGTTCTCGATCTGACGGCGCGCTGCTTCACCTTCCAGACGAATCAGTTCCAACAAGCTGCCCTGCGGAATCACGAAGCGTTCTTTCGCAGCGGCGCCATCCGCCTGCGCTGCCCGTAATGTCACAACCAGCCCGGGAATAATCGCAAGCGTCAGCGGAATCTTGATGCGTATCGTCGTGCCTTCGCCGACCGCGGACGAGAGGTCGACACTGCCGCCGATCTTTTCCACGTTGGTCTTGACCACATCCATGCCAACGCCGCGTCCTGAAATGCTGGTTACCGTTTCCGCCGTGGACAAGGCGGGTAGGAAAACAAGGTTCATCACTTCCCGTTCGCTAAGGTGGGCTAGTTGTTCGGCGCGGATCAACCCTTTGCTGAGCGCTTTGGCCTTAATTTTCTCCGCATCGATGCCCGCCCCATCGTCGGAAATCTCGATGATGACGTGCCCGCCCTCATGAAAGGCGCGCAATGAGAGCCGGCCTTGCGGGTTCTTGCCCCGCTGAGCCCGAACGTCGGGCATTTCGATGCCGTGGTCGCAGGAATTGCGCACGATGTGGGTTAGCGGATCCTTAATGGCCTCGATGATGGTCTTGTCGAGTTCGGTCTCGGCCCCATCCATTTCGATTTGAATTTTCTTTCCGCAAGAAGAAGCCAAATCCCGGACAACCCGCGGCAACTTATCCCACACCACGCCGATCGGCTGCATGCGGGTCTTCATCACGCTTTCCTGCAGTTCGGTGGTGATGAGATTCAGTCTTTGCGATGTCGTCGTCAGAGCGGAATCCTGCGAGGCAACTACTTGCAGAATCTGATTGCGGGCTAGGACAAGTTCCCCGACCAGATTCATCAGCTTGTCAAGCAGCGTGACATCCACTCGGATAGTGGAATCGCTCAGCGCCGAGGTTCGAGATGCAGATGCGGCCGGCTCCTGCTCCTTGTGCGCAATCTCGTTGTTGGTCGTCGTCTCGCTCGCGGCCGACGAAACCTCAGCCGGCGGACGATTGGCTGGAACAGGCTGGCTGGAGACCGTCGCCTGCGAAAGGGCAGCCGCATCTTTACTTACCGGATTTACCGGCTGACTGGCAGGTGAGGCGCTGGCGGCCGCGGCGGAGGCTAATGATCCGCACGCCTTATGGACCGCGGTAAGCCGCTCGCGAAGCTCCTGGTAAACGTCCTGCCCCTCCGCGCCATTCGACTCGATGGCGGTGAGGACTGCCTTCACGGCGTCCACCGTTTCCAGAATCAGAGAAACGATCTCCGGCGTCAGCTCCCGCTGCTTGTCGCGGACCTGGCTGAGAATGTTCTCGGCGATATGCGTGATGGAGCCGAGGATGGAAAACCCGAAGAAGCCGGATGTGCCTTTGATGGTGTGAATCGTACGAAAGATGCTGGCAATCAGCTTCTCGTCGCCAGGCTGCTGTTCCAATTCAACCAGCTCACGATCGAGCTTGGCGAGATTCTCATTGCTTTCGATCAGAAACTCTCGGACTGCTTCGTCGTCCTGCATGCATCTCCTTCGGACAGAAGTTCGGCTGGCTCAGCGACTGAGTAACGGACGGCTCGTGCAAACTGTTTGCCAAATCCAGGGCGAGGATCGCCAACACGGCATTCATTTCGCGTGCTTTCCGCGCAGTGCGGCACTGTGGGCTGCCGGATTGGTTACGTTGGTTTACTCGCCCGGGGCGGAGAGGAACTCTTGTTAGAGGCGGAATAGAGGGACGGCGACCGAGAGCGGTCAGGGTTAGAGTTCAGTTAGAGAAATGCGCAACCAGATACGGCTCGCTTCTCCGACCCTGAAGATTTGCAGTGTAAGTACCGATATAGTCTGCGCCGAGTTGTTTGTCGGCACCAGGAGATCGCGAGGATGTCCACGCCAATGCAGGCGGCATATCAGACAGCGGTAGATGAGGCTGTGACAAGTCTGTTTCACACCATGCTAGCGACCGATGTCGTTCCAGCCGAACCGAAGGACACGCATCAGGAGACGGTCACTGCGCTGATCGGATTTGGCGGGAACTGGAGAGGCGCGTTTGAGTTCGAATGCGGCCGTCCGGAGGCGCTCGTTTTCGCGCGCCGCTTCATGCAGGCCGAAGATCTGACCGAATTCAACGAAGACGTCCGCGACACAGTGGGGGAACTAGCCAATGTCATCGCGGGGAACCTGAAATCGGTTTTGCCTTCCGGACTCACGATGAGCGCCCCGACCATCATCGAAGGCAAGGACTACAAAATCAGGGTCTGCGGTGGAAAACTCCTTGGCAGCGCGACTTTTTCGACCGATGCAGGTTGTTTCACGGTCCGGTTAATTGAAGACCCCAAGTAAGCGAGGATTCGACCATGAATATCTTGATCGTGGATGACAGCAAGGCAATGCGCATGATCGTGCGCCGGACTCTGCGCGAAGCGGGGTATGCAGGTCATGAATTGAAAGAGGCCGGAAACGGAGTTGGCGCGCTCGAAGCGATCAAATCCGAGAGCTTTGACCTGATCCTCAGCGATTGGAACATGCCAGAGATGAGTGGCCTGGAATTGCTGCAGAAACTCAAGAACGACGGCACCCAGGTGAAATTCGGCTTTGTGACTTCGGAGTCGTCGGCCGAGATGAAAGTGAAAGCGATTGAGGAGGGCGCTCTGTTCCTGATCACCAAGCCCTTCACGGCGGAGACTTTCCGCAGCGCGCTGCAACCAATCTTGAATTGCTGACCAAGAGGAACGCACGTCGGTACCAGACCTCGCAGGCCGGCACACGGGACGTAAATGTGACTCACACAATCGTAGACCTCGCAGATGCATTCAACAAACTGCCGACGCTGCTGCGGCACACTCTAAACCGCGACGTGACCTGCGAAAAGATCGCGCCGTTCACCATCCCCGATGCTCAACCCAGCGTCACGGCGACCTACGAAAGTAATGAGGGCGACGTGCTCGCGGTTTGCGTTTGCGACTTGGAGTTTGCCGCAAATTCAGGAGGGGCGCTGTCGATGATCCCACTCGGCGGGGTCAAAGAGTCCATTACCGCCAAGAAATTGGATTCTTCGCTCGCCGATAATTTTCAGGAAATCCTGAACATCTTTGGTTCCTTATTCGCCGCGGAGGGAATCCCACACGTGAAACTCGGACGCGTCTATTTTAGTCAGCGCGAGCGGCCCGAAAATGTCGCAAAGCTCATATCCGCCCCGGCTGCACGTAAGGACATGAAAGTCTCGACCTCGGGATATGGAGCGGGCCGGGTATCGTTCTTCGCATGCGCAAGGGAACTCAAGGTCGGATCGCCCGTGTGATTCTATTTGGTTCTCCTTTAACGCGGGAAACCGCAGGAGTTTCGTCTGGGTCATCTAGCCATTCACTTTGATTCCGGAGCAGGGCTGTGATTCCCCTTATTCCAGTCGGCGAGAATCAGATCGCAGGCGGTTTTGATCTTGTCTCTGAGGCTGCCTTTCGCGCGGGTTCCGAGCACGTCGCCTTCCTTGTTGTCGACTTCGATCCTATTGTCGCAACCAAAGCCATGCTCGATATGGTTAAGAATCACCCTGTAGTCGGCTTTCTCGCCTGTGGCGATGACCGTCGCATGTGAGCACTGCTTCTGGAAGTCGTTCGTCAACTGAATCGTCAGCTCCGTTGTCGGGTCGCGGTGCGAATTCCAAGAACAAGCAGTGCTTGCACAGGCCAGATAGACTCTGGGCTGGTCTTGTGCCGACGCAACCGCCGCCAGCAAGATCAAGAATGCAAGGGGTGATTTCATTGCTCCATCCCGGAGACCATAGCCGAGTACCACTAAAGAAAGCATAAGTGCTCCGTCAGGAGACTGCCTGTAACGCTCATCACGGTGCTGTGTGCGCGATTCGCCGGCATCCCGCCATCGAAAGCCATCCCGCTTTCGCCGCACAAAACTGCCAGCAAAGGCAAGAGCAGTGCCGCACCGGGACATTCGCCCAAATAAAAATGCGGCCCAGGTTGCCCTGGGCCGCTTTTGTTAGCTTACTTAACCAGCAGACTCGTTAGTTGTTCACCGTCTGCGTGAACCCAGCCGAGGTGCTGCCGTTGTTGTTAGCGTCGCCACCGTAGGTTCCCGTCAACGTGATCGACCCGACTGTCTCCGGCTTAATGATGCAGCTGCCGTCGCCAGTCACTGACGATACCGTACCAGTGCAGGTTTCCCCGCTGCTGGCCGTTATGGTCACGCTGCCAGTCGCCTTGCCCGGCGATGCCACATTGTAGTGCACCGTGATCGAGTGCCCAACAATCGACGGATTCAGGCTGGTGCTGGTGATCGCTGTTGTCGTGTTGGCCTGGTTCACAACCAGGCTCACTGTGGTTGCCGCTACGGTCGTGTAGTCCGAAGTCGCCGTCGGCGTGAACTTCACCGACAGCGTCTGCGTACCCGCGCCAAGTACCTTGCCGCTGGCCGGATCGTACACGAACGCGCCCGGAACGCTGGCTGTTGCATCCAGCTGGGTTGCGCTCAGCGCCGTGCCGTAGGTGATGGCTGCCGGCGTATTCCAAGTCACTACGCTGGCTACCTTCGTCGCGGTCGTTTTCGCTGTCGCAGTAGCGGCCTTATACACATCGTCCGCTGCCCAGTGAGCCGTCACTGTGCACATCCCGGTACCGTTCACCATCGTGACCGTTGGCCCGCTGACTGTGCAAACAGTAGCCGGCAACGCCGTGAAGGTTGGAGTCGTGCTCGCGTTCGTGGTTGCTACCACCGTGTAAGTGGACTGATACGGCGCGGTGGCCGGACCTGTCAGGCTTACCGTCGGCGCGATTGGGAGTGCCCCGTTCGTTGTCTCGGTCACCTGAGTCGCCGCCGTGTAATTAACGCTGGACGGTGCGTTCATCGTCACCGTACAAGTCCCGCTCGATGCAGTCATCGTGTAGGTCCCATGTACGTTGGTGCAGATACCCGCGCTGCCCCATGTGATCGGCAGCCCGGAGGTGGCGCTGGCCACCACCGTGAAGCTGCTGCTCTTGACTGCCGTTGCCGGAGCCGGCGTCGTTACATTGATCGTCTGGCTCGCCGGTGTTGCGCTCACCGATTCAGTGGCTTGTGGCGCAGACGAGTAGTCCGAGTTACCTGCCTGGTTCGCTTTCACCGTGCAAGTGCCCGCACCGCTCGTGATCGTGTAGGTCGCCGTCC
>JBAVYO010000013.1:0-6969 GCA_049698855.1 Terriglobales bacterium | reverse complement strand
GCTTTTCGCGGCTCGCCCAGATCCCTCGCTGCGCAAAAAACGCTGGCTCCGGATGACAATCAACCGAACAATCAGCGAGTTTGCCATCCCATGAATTCCCAAATACACTTGCAACATTCCGAAGCAGTCCTGACGGTGCCGAAAGTGCCCGTCACTCCCATGGGCACGATCTGGCGAACAATTCGAGGATACATCCTCTGGTCTTACGAGCGCGGCAGCCTTCACTATGACATCATGGTCACGCTCATTCTGTTGTTCGTGTTCGTGTCGCCGCACGTCATCAACTTCAAAGACAAACCGGTCGAGCGGAATCCGATTTCGACGGGCGTTCTGATCATTCCCGACAAAAATGGCTTCGTTTACCAGATTCCGGCGGACGCGGTGAACACGTCGGCGGGAGCGGATATCTCTCCGCAGCTCGAAAGAATTATTGAACCCATCTCGGGCGCGGTCAGCGTCACTAAGTTTGAGCCGGTAAAAGACGCTGCCGGCCACACGCAGAGTTACAAAGTCTGGGTGAATAAAGAATAAAGCAAGATGCCGATGAGACTCTCAGTCTTTACGCTTGCTGCCGGCCTGCTGATCGCCATTTCCGCTTTTGCGCAATCCACGGCACCCGCCTTGGATCACGTGCTCACCGCGATGGATGCGTCCGCCAAGGGCTTCCATACCGCTCAGGCCAACTTCGTCTTTGATCAATACACCAAGGTGGTGAACGACACGGACACGCAAAAGGGCAAACTCTACTTCCGGCGCCAAGGCAAGGAAGTGGAAATGGCTGCGGATTTTTCCGTGCCCCAGCAATACGCCATCTACTCCAATGGCAAAGCGCAGCTCTACAATCCCAGGACCGACACGGTAAACGTATATCAAGCCGACAAGAACCGCGCTCAGGTGGAGGCGTTCGTCCTGCTCGGTTTCGGCGGCGGAGGGCATGACCTGCTCGCCACTTACGACGTGCAATATCAGGGAACGGAGACTGCGAACGGCGTGAAGGCCGAGAAGCTGGAACTAACGCCCATATCCAAAGCGCTGGGCAACAGCATCTCCAAAATTATTCTTTGGATCGATCCGGCGGACGGCATGTCCGTGCAGCAGCAGATGTTTTTTCCCGGCGGCGATTACCGACTGGCGAAGTATTCCGATATTCAGGTCAACCAGAAGTTGCCGGAGAATGCCTTTAAACTGAAGACCACTGGAAAGACAAAAGTCGTATCGCCGCAGGGTTAAGTCAGCAGGTAAGTGGGCGCGGAACCCCTAGCGCCGGCAGCTGAGCGCTCGCACGCAGTAGCGCCCGGAGGTGTAGCGCTCTCACGTTGCTGGCGTTTTCGAGGACGTCCCGCCCTCGGCCAGTAGGGCGACCTGAAGTGAGTGAGCCGGAGAGGTTTGAGGTGTTACGGCACCTGTGCAACCCAGGGCCGCAGCGGCAAAATACGTACCAAGAGAATCAAGCTGAAAAACCACCGCCGAGACGATATACTGCTCAAAGCCTCTGGAAAACAAAGTTCAAATGGCCAAAGTGTTTACCATCCCCGTCCCGCCCGATCTTGCCCGCAGGCACCGCGAACGCACGTCCGATCCCCGCTACGTGGATGGGCAGAAGACACTGGTGGAAGCGCTGAAATACCTAGCGAAGGCCGATCCGGTCGCCAACCGCGAGGCCATCGAACTACTCTCCGAACACGTCCGCACCCGCTTCCGCATGACCGACTCTCCGTTGAGCTGATCTGAGCCGGTCCGAATGCGCCTGCGTAAGCTTTCCGGCGAGATCGCACCTTGCCTGGCAAGCAAGCGACAGCACTATTCTGCTTATCTCGCGCTGATTACATTCCCTTAGAAACTCAACCTCAGCGCAAATTGGATGACGCGCGGTCCCCGGTAGTAAGCCGAAGTCGGAGCGGTATTATCCAACGTCACTTGTCCGAAGGTCGAAGTTCCGCCAACGGTACCGGCGCCCAGTGTTGGGCTAAAGAACTGCGTGTGGTTAAAGGCGTTAAAGAAGTTGGACTGAAATTGAAGAAACTTGCTTTCCGTGAACCGGAAATTCTTCATCAGAGAGATATCCCAGTTATTAATCCCGGGTCCGCGAAGAACATTCCTGCCCATGTTTCCATACGTGAAAAGCGGAACTCCGCCCTGCACCAGACTGCTTCCGGCGGGAACGGTCTGACCAACCGGCGGCCCGGCGGCACAAACCAGATTCGTGGGGTCGAAATAGAAATAGCCCGTCACGGTTGGATTTCCTGACCCGTCGACGCCGTTGGGGGACACGCAGCTTAGATGGAGAGGATCGACCGCCGGATTGGGAAGCGTAAACGTCCGCAGTTGTCGCGGATTGTGGAATATTTGAACCGGTCCGATCACATCGGGACGGTCCAGCCCTCCATTCGAAAAGCTGGCGCCGTTTTCTGAATAGAGCGTGAAAGGATTTCCCGACTGGAAGGTCGTGATTGTCGACACCTCCCACCCTCCGATCAAGTTTTTTCTCAGTCCGCTTCCGTGGTTTCCGAATGGAATTTCCCAAATCGGGCTGAGCACCAACCGGTGCGTCGCGTCAAAATCAGCCAGACCGCGGTCAAAGGCCGGATCCAGCGGATTGGTGTATGTCGACGACCGCGTTCGGAAGCCTGAGGTCTGGTCGATCGTCTTGCCATAGGTATAGGCCACGCGGAACTGCAATCCGTGCGACACCTCTCGATCCACCGTCATTTGCAGCTCATTGCTCGAAGAACTCCCTTCGCTCACATTGGTCAGAATTTGCGTCGCCCCCGTGGGATTGCCCGTAAAAGCAGGGCTGCCGTTGCAAGCCGCCAGAGGCCTCGCGCAGTCGGCGCTGATAGCAGAATAAGGGTCAATTCCCTGGCTCACGTAGTACTGATACTGCGCCATCAATCCGTTGGGCCCGCCCAGCATGGGATAGTTGTAGTTCTGCCCCGCAATCGCTTTGCGGCTGAAACTTCCCACGTATACTGCCTCGATCATCGTGTCTTTCGTCACCTGATATTGAAAGCCGTAATTCACATGTTCGGCATAAGGCGTTCGGAAATGAGGTGTAACGACGTAGGCAAAGGGAATCTTGGGACTGAAAAATTGCCCAAGATGACCGCCTGCTATGAAAGGGTAGGGATCCGAATAGCCCGTATTCGCCGTTTGGAACGGGTCCGCAGTGTAGGAACCGTTTACCGGCTCAAGACAGCCGGTTGAGGCTCCCTTGCCTTTCGTCGTAAAACAAGGATAGTTATTCGCGCCGTAACCGAAAGGTGGTTCGCCACCAAACTGCAGGTTCAAGGCTCCATCCTCGATGTCGTAGAAAACTCCGAAACCACCTCGCATCACCAGTTTTGCATTACCCAGCATGTCCCACGCGAAGCCGAAACGCGGCGCGAAGTTGTTTCGGTCGGGGTAGGCTAATCCGCGGTTCGGTGTTCCGGGGTCGCCAGGATACAAAATGTTTGCTGGTGCATCGGGATAGACGGTGGACTGCTGACCCGGGAACCACCCTAAGATCTCGTTGTGGATGTCTTCCTGGGGAGAGTTGTATTCGTAGCGCAACCCATAATCCAGGCTAAGCCTTCTTGTGATCTTCCACGCATCCTGCGCGAAGAAGTCCAACTGGTGCGTTCGGATGTTGTAGGTGGCATTCGAGAACTGGAAGTAGTTATCTGTATAACCACCGACAAAATCAGCCAAGGCATTGCCCGTGTTCGTGTAGTAGGTTCCGTAGTCGAAGGACCCGTTGGTAAAGAAGTCGTAATCGAAGTTGTCCCGAACAAAATGAACGTCTGCCCCGAACTTCATCGCGTGCTGTCCGTGTGTCCAGGAAAATGTGTCCATGTATTGAAATGCCGCGTCATGGGTTTTTGTCGGACCATAGGGGGATGGTCCCAGAGCAAACGCGCCGGCGACGCTTACATAGGGCGGCGCGGCGCCTGTCGGGTCATCGGGTATCACAGTTAGGAATCCCAGCGCCGACGGCGGGGTTGTATTACTCGGAATTGACCCGAGAGAAGCGCTGCGGTTTGCCGTAGCGCGAAACTCGTTCAACATGGTTGGAGAAATTGTCCGTGTCCACTGGATGGAGCCATTTTGGAAACGGTTATTGTCCCTGTACCCGGAACCCACAGGAACGTTTCCTCCCAGAGGTCCGACGGGATAATTGTCCGGGTCGTCATCAAAAATGTAGGTCGCTGAAAGCGTGTCCTTGGGAGAGATTGTGTAGTCGTAACGGAAAATAAACTGGTCCGTCTGCAATCGCGCAATCGGGTCTTCAACAAACTGATTGAAAGGAGCGTTCGGCAGAGGCACGTAATCGTTGATATAGTTCTGCATCACGGTATCCACTGGAACCTGATCGCAGGGCTTTCCTTTGCACTTAAATGGCTCATCGGTCACAGGATTAGTCAGTTGAAAGCCAAGCTCGCTGAAATCTCCAGTTCTTTCATTCGGGCTGAGCACCGTCAGAATTTGATCCTGGCCGATCTGCTTACGCCCCCCCTGATAGGAAGCGAACATGAACATCTTGTCCTTCAGAATCGGGAAGCCCGCAGTTCCGCCAAAAATGTTGTATTTGAAAACCGGCACCTGTCCCACAATGAAGTCTCTCGCATCCAGCGCCGTGTTGCGGAAGTAATCGAACAATGAGCCGTGCAGGGCATTCGTCCCCGACTTAATCACCTGGTTGACGATGCCACCCGATGTCCGCCCATATTCCGCCTCGTAGTTGTTGGTAATGATCTTGAACTCGGCAACGGCATCCGGACTCGGATCGACAACGATGTTGTTTCCCAGGAAGTCAGTGTTATCCGCGCCGTCTAACAAAAATGTCATCGATTCCGAGCGCTGGCCGCTCACAGAAAACGGATTTCCCGATCCATCATCCTGATCCGGAGCGAACACCCCTGCCTGCAGGAGCCCCAACTGCAATGTGTCGCGCGAGGCAAGCGGCAGCGTCTCAATTCGCTGCGTCGTCTCCACTTTTCCCAGCGTCGCGCTGATCGTGTCTACCTGTGTGACATTCCCTTGGACCTCCACGATCTGACTTGTTGTTCCTAATTTCAGTTCCACATCCTGCTTGGCGTTCTGGTTGATCACCAGCGTGATGCCCTTGCGTATGTACTTGCTGAATCCCGTTTGCTCCACCGACAGTTCATACGTTCCAATCGGAACCAGCGTGAACAGGTAATCGCCGTCTTTGTTCGAGGTCGCAACCTTCGCGATGTTCGTGTCGGTGTTGCGCAGCGTCACCTTCGCTCCAACCACGATCGCGTGGGATGCGTCTCGGATTGTGCCCGTAATCTGGGCTGTGGCCTGTTGCGCAGAAGCCTGCTTGGGGCCGGCCAAAATCAGAGCCGTTAACGTCATGAATGCGGCAAGGGGAAGGGCAATGTGGGAACCGGTTTTGCGGAAAAAGACAATTCTCATAGGGTCAGGGCCTCAAATGTGGGCATAACTATTGCACGTTATGCGCCACGAAACAAGAGTCGAAGCCAGGTATGCAGAGAGCCAAGCCAACGAAAAGAGGGATGAACTCCAGGGGATTTCATATGCGTCCGCCCACTGTCTACGGTATTCGGAATATCGTTCCAATAAATCGGAGACATCGAAATCCTGGCAACGCTCAGGCCGCGCTGCGCCGCTCGAACTTCTTTGCCCAAAACGCCGCTGCCCACACGATCACCACCGGATAGCATTCCAACGTGTAGCGCGGCTCGGGATTTTCAATCGTGCCCAGGAATGCCGAGCGCAGCAAAAGGAATCCGCCCAGCAATCCTGCATAGCGAAGACACGATGACCCTCGGGTGACAGCCAACAATGCGGAAGCCAGATAAATCAGATTCAACAGCCCAAACCCCAGGGCCAGCGCCGACTCCCGCCGCTCATCGTTGAACTCCCACCAACGCGGGTCGGGAGGCAAGAGTTCGGTACGCGGCCGCATCCACATGTCGGCAATGCGCAGCGCCGGCAATTGCAGGTAGTAGCGCACGGGATGCGCCCGAATCCTCTCCGCAGCCAGCGCCGCGAAGCGCGCATCAAGCTGCGGTGTCAATTCCTGCGTCTGGTTATAGTCGGCGATAACGGCCTGCGTTTCACTCCGCCCCGGCTCATCCAGCGCACGCGAGGGCAATTTTTCCACATAGATTTTGTCGCCCTGAACATTCCAATAAATTTCCTCCACCGACGTGTACTCCGCCATCCACGTTTTTACCCAAGCGTTAAATCCTCGTGGCGTGAGTTCCTCGGGTTCATTTGCATAGCGCGGCGCCAGCGGCTCAAAATGGTGGAACGCGCGATAATTCCGAATCGTCCACGGAACCAGCGGCGCTAGCGCGATGACCGCGATCACGATCCCCGCCACTGCGATCGAACGCTTTGTGGGTATCCTATTTTGCGTGCCTGTTCCTGCGATGAGCGGGTTTCTCGATGCTCTCCACATAGCGATCGCGAGATACAAACCAACGGCTGCCAGCAGAATTCCTCCGTCCGGACGCAGCAAAATGCATGCCGCGATAGCTGCGCCAGTTGCGGTCCATAAAGCCCAAGCAGATCTAGCGTTGCCCGCATGCTCGCCGACGCAATCGAGCCCCGCTACTACGCAATCGAGCGCCACCGCCGTAAAAAGTGTTTCCAGAGTTTCGGTCAGTCCCGCCGCGGCATAGTTCGCCAAGAAGGGACACGTCGCCGCCAGCGCAAATGCCACCGGGCCAGCCATGCGGCTCGCAACCGTTCGCCGTGCCAGGTCCGCGATTACCAGGCACGCGACCATGTCCAGCAGGATCTGCGCGATCAGCGCGGCACGAATATTGTCGACGCCAAAAATCCAAAAAATTCCCGCCAGAAATGCGGGGTATCCGGGCAGCCGTGTGTCGGTTGCCACAATCTGTCCGACCTCCGTTTGCCCGTAGATTCCATGCTGGAGCCAAGTCTTGGCCAGGTCGATGTACACGCGCGAGTCGTCGGTCACGGCCGGGG
>JBAVYO010000012.1:0-12744 GCA_049698855.1 Terriglobales bacterium | reverse complement strand
GACTGCGCAGCGTGAGTCGGGCATTCTGATGGATGTCCATTCGGTCTGACCTCGGAAACTGGATTGCTCGTCACAATCAGCTTCTCTGGTCCCGATCGAATGGACAACGTCTTGAAAGATCACAGGTACCCCCCCTATCAAAATGAGTTAAAGTATTGATAGTACGACAGTTAAAGGCAAAGTCTTCAAAAGATTCAACTCAGCGTCGAATTCTTCCGTTTGGCGTGCACTTGCGAGGGTGCGTACCGGGCCATATTTTGTCAAAGAGCGATGAGAAGTTTGCGGCTGGAAATACGTTCGTCTCTGGAGACTGGCGCAGTTCTCGATGGTGTACCGTCGAGGTATCTTCGCACCGATTGTGGTGCAGGTCTGTGATGAGCGTACGAGAAAAATGTGATGAAAAAAGGACGGCCCGGTGGCCCGCCCTTCGCCTCTTTATTCTTTTCCAATAACGAACCGTGTGTGCCCCATCCTTGCGTTTTTTGCAAGGGTGGGATGCGATGCTGCTGGTACGCTGAGCTTGTCATGCCTCGCGGCCTGCGGGTCGGTGCCCGTGAATGAGGGATGGGGGAAGATTTCGTTTGCGGCACGCACGGCGTGAGAGGCAAATTTCATAGTGCGATCAGTCTGCCTCCCACCCTTCGCGAAAAATCCGCGAAGGATGGGGCACGCATTTTCATGATTCTGCTAGCGGAAGGCTGGGTCACCCGCGTTTACTCACTTATTGCTAGAGGTGGTTGCCACCCCAAGACGGGGCCGACGTGTACAGCAACTCCATAGGCAAACGATTCCTCCTTATACGGCGCACCTCGATAAAGAATGACGGTGCATTTTTCTGCGAGCATCCGGTAGAGTTCGTTAGCAGTCCCACAACTGAACAACAGTGCCACGCCGAAACGCTTCTCCCCGTAAGACGCCACAACCGTCATATAAAGAGCTTCCTCATCGGGTTCGTTTACTTCGACGCTCCAACCCGCGTCGCGCAGCGGCCGGACAAGGTCACGCATACAATCTTCTGACAAAAGGGCTTTGCGAAGTGTCACCCCATTGTCGGTCGGCATCTCCGGAACAAGTCGACCTTGTTTTTGGTAGCGATCCTGCTCGATCATCTTGAGCGTCATCTGTGCTCCGGCCTGGAATTGGGCTTGCTGCCACAGAAGCGTGCTGTCGTCGTTCATCTCTGGCAGCATGAATGACACATGATGACTCTCGTCGTACCAGGACTCGATGGCGGCTAGTGTAGTGAGTGCAACTATCAACCGGGTGAAGTTGGTTGCCTGTTGCCAAGAGGATGCTGTCCCGTGCGCAAACATATGCCTATTGAGCCAGGTGAGGCCTCTGTAATTCTCTGTGCTGCAGAAGAAATAATCTCTCAGCCACCGGCGAAATGTTTCAAAGGCAAATACACGTTCATCTTGCCCAAAAAGATAGTCCACCGTCCTGTATTCCGCAGGAATCCACATTCCCTCAAAATGAAGTTGCGCGGCAGTTTGAATCGCGCGGTTGATGGCGTGATCGATCTTCTCCGGAGCCGTCGCCTGAGGACCCAGATCTGAAACAATTCGGGTCAGTCCCCCTTCAATAGCCGGAATAAGCGCAGCGATGCTTGATGCTCTGTAGCCGCTGTAGAAGCCTAGATACGCCTCTCGGGCTAAAGGGGCAATTTCACTTAGGCTTCTAGCGTTAGGCATCAGTTGCGCGATGCATACAGCTTGGAAGGCAAGCGTATAGAGGGTCGATGTGTGATAGTCGAAGAGCTCTATCGCTCTCTCTCTTGTGCAATGTTCGACGGCGGCCAGCATTTTCCCAATCTCGCCCATTGGCAGCCATAACGGGAGAAACCACTCCATTTTCTCCCATAGCAGCGCCTCGTCATCTTTTGCTTTTCGCCGAATGTTCCAAGTTTCATCCCCGGTCGGAGGGATTTTGGGGAAGCACGCTCTTTCTCCGCCGGCTTCCATCACAATGCTCGGCGTCGGATGAAAAGCGCCAACATCCCGCATAGCTGCTACGGGATCGGCGAGGCCCTTATCGCTCGCCCATTTCGCTATAAGTTCTGGCGTCAGGTCTTCGAGGGAGCCTTCGTTTAACGCTCTCCGCCAGATGCCTTTGAATTTGCTCTTGAGGTCGGATGAAGACACTAGGACAGCCAAAATGTAAGTCCTTAGCGCGGCTGGTCATTTGACGCTTCGTTAAAGGAGGATTATATCGCCGGTTTCCCCATCCTTGCGTTCTTTGCAAGGGTGGGCGGCGATATTGCTGACACACCGGCCACAGAATTCGGATGTATCATTTCTTGCTCAGCCGGGTGCTCCACGTTTCGCACCCTTCGGAACATGGGATTCCACAACTGCATGCATCTCGGCTTGTGGATGTTTCTGCGACCGAGCCTGCCGTCAGTGGAGCCGAAGCTGGCATGAGCGGCTTCCGCCCTACTTCGCCGGCAGAAACTCAATCGTCACGTCGCGGCTCGCAGGTTTGAAATCGAAGTCCGCTGTTACAAAAATGTGATCTCGCGAGTCGCACGCCAGTTCGATTCCGAAGGCGTCCACGTAAGGAATTTCTCTTTTGAGTTTGATCAGCCTGAGTTTAATCAAAGACGACCGAACCGCCCGATCGGCATCCGCGGCAATGATCGGAAGCCCAAACGAACTCAAGCGGGAGAGCGCCAGATCCATCGCCGGCCTGCCATGCAACTTGCAAGTGATACCGGCCACTTCGCCCCAATGCAGCGCCGAAACAACGGCCTCGCACCCTCCTGCCAAATGAGACTTGATGATCTCCGCCACGCGCGCCGCGCCCGCTTCATCGTCCAGGTACCTCAGTATCGCGCTCGAATCGAGGACGTACCTTACCATTTATCCTTTCGCCGTCGCTGGCGCTTAAGTTCCGCGGAAAGGGAGGGCTTGCCGGAAAACATTCCGCGCGTCTTGTCCACCAAGTCTTCTGTCACCGGTTCCAGGACGATGCGTGATTCATCCTGCGTGACGGCGATGCGGGTACCGGGTCTGATCCCCAGAGCTGTTCTCATCTCCGCAGGAATTACAAACTGCCCTTTTGTGCTTACTGAGGTGATCTGTCGAACCATGCTTACAGTTTACCACAGGTAAGACTAGCAGGCCCGCCAAACCGCCGACACCAAGCTGCAGTACCTGAAGGCTGATGGCTGACGGCTTTTCTTTTTCATCACATTTTTCCCGTACGCTCATCACTGACTTGCACCACAATCACTGCGAAGATATCTCGACAGTGCACCATCGAGAACTGCGCCAGTCTCCAGAGACGAACGCATTTTCCGGCCGCAAACTTTTCACCGCTCTTTTGACAAAATATGGACAAAATATGGCCGGTAGGCACCCTCGCAAGTCCACGCCAAACGGAAGAATTCGACGCTAAGTCGAATCCTTTGAAGACTTTGCCTCTAACTGCCGTACTATCAATGCTTTACCTCATTTCGTGGGGGGGGGGGTACCCCACATATATTTCTGAATTCTCACCCGCCGATTGGCCCACATCCTTGAGCCATCCAGCATCGCATCCCCAACCTCGACGTTACCCGCGACTGTTCGCCCCGCGATCATCCTTTCCGATCCACGCATCAAACCATCTATAATCTGGATCACAGTTCCTCAGAAAGCCCGATCAATCGATCAGAAAAGCTGAGTCAAAGAGCCAGGAACAGCGTCAAAGAGTAAAGAAGATCAAACTATGTCAACCAAGCTGAAAGTCACCATCCTTGCCAGCTCGCTGGCCATCTTGCTGTTCACCATCGCCGGCAGTTTCGTCAACGTTCGCGCCTCCTCCAACGAGGGCGCATACCGGCAGCTCTCGGTTTATAGCGAGGTGCTCTCGCGCATCCGCAGCGAGTACGTCGAGGAGCCCAATATCCCTATGGTCACCGACGGCGCGCTCCACGGCTTGCTTGAGTCGCTCGACGCCAACTCCAGCTATCTCGGCCCCGAGGAGTACAAGCACTTCAAATCGGTCAAGCCGGAGGGCAAGGCCAATATCGGCGCCACCGTCTCCAAGCGCTTTGGATACGCCGCCGTGGTCGCAATCATCCCCGGCGGTCCGGCAGAAAAAGCGGGCATCGAAAACTCCGATATTTTCGAATCAATTGAGGGCAAAAGCACGCATGAGATGTCGCTCGCCGAAATCGATACGCTCTTGCTGGGCGAGCCCGGTTCGACCATCACGGTATCGGTCGTGCGCCCGCGCCGCGCGGAGCCGCAAAAAATCGTCATCACGCGCGACATGGTCGTCATCCCGCCAGCATCGGAAAAAATGCTCGCCGATAACGTCGGACTCATCAAGGTTGACAGCTTCCCGGCCGGCAAGTCGCAGGAAATCGCCGCCAAAGTGCGCGATCTGCAAAAACAGGGAGCGAAGAAGCTCGTTCTCGATCTCCGCAATTGCGCCGCGGGCGATGAGAATGAAGGCATCGCTACCGCGAACCTGTTTCTCGATCACGGCACAATTGCATATTTGCAGGGACAAAAATTCCCGCGCCAGGCTTTCAATGCCGACCCGAGCAAGGACATTACGAATCTTCCTGTCGCAGTCCTCGTCAATCATGGAACCGCCGGACCGGCGGAAATCGTAGCCGCCGCCATCCTGGAGAACGCTCGCGGCGATGTCATTGGAGAAAAGACTTTCGGCGATGGCTCGGTCACGAAGCTGATCGAAATGCCCAACAACGCGGCCCTGATTCTTTCCATCGCGAAATACTATCCGCCGAGTGGCAAGGCGGCCATTCAGGATGCTTCCGTAACTCCGAACGTGATTGTTGCCGAGGGTGACGAAGAAGCCAGCTTGCTCGACGAAGAAGACCAGCCGCCTGCGCCCGAAGAAAAGGCCACCCCGCCCAAATCTTCGCAGGACGATCAGCTCAACAAAGCCCTGGAAATTCTGAAGAACCGCGAAACAAAAGGCTGAGAAGTTTCCGACTGAGAAGTTCTGTCATCCCGAGCCCGAGCGAAGCGAGTGGGCAAGGGATATGCATTTGCCGCGGGCTCCGGTGCCTGCTTCACTCGCGATGGAACTTCGACAACTTTTCTTTCGAAACTTTGCATCCTTGAAATCTGTTCCCTGCGCTATCCTGAATCCAGCTCTCCATGAAAATTCTTTACCAACATCTGCCTCCAGTGGTCGTTGCTGGACGGAAGCTGGTTGGCGCTGTCCTCTTTGGCCTGCTGATTCTTCTCGCGGCCGCGGTCGGCGCAGCGGTCGGATTCATACTCGTCTATTCCACAGACCTCCCGCAGATCGAACAACTGGAGCGCTACCGCCCGAGTTCCATCACCGAACTCTACGACACGCAAGGCCGCGTTATTGGCACGTTCGCACTACAGCGCCGCGTGATCGCTACGTACGACGACTATCCTCAGGTGTTGCGCGACGCGCTCGTTTCCATCGAAGACAAGGATTTTTATAACCACTCTGGAGTCAACGTCTGGCGCATTATTGGCGCAGCCTACCGCGACATAACATCCGGCGGAAAAGTGCAGGGAGCTTCCACCCTCACCATGCAGCTCGCCCGCAACCTGTTTCTCTCGCCCGACCGCTCCTTCTCACGCAAGATGCAGGAGGTATTGCTCGCCATCCAGATTGAGCGCCGCTTCACTAAACCACAGATTTTCACGCTCTACGCCAACCAGATCTTTCTCGGTCACGGCGCTTATGGATACGAAGCGGCATCGGAATACTACTTCAGCAAGCCCGCTCGCCAACTGAAGCTCGAAGAAGCCGCCCTGCTCGCAGGTCTGCCGAAAGCGCCGCAATCTTATTCGCCCATCAATCATCCGGACCGCGCGCTCAAGCGGCGGAATCTGGTGCTCAACGCCATGCTGGAAGATGGCAAGATCACATCCGCGCAGGCCGAAGATGCTAAAAGTAAGCCGATCGTGCTCAACGTGCAAAAGGATCCCAATTCGCTTGCGCCTCATTACGTCGAGGAAATCCGCCGCTACCTCGAAGCCAAATACGGCAGCGATCAGGTCCACGAAGGCGGCTTGCGCATCTACACTTCGCTCGATGTCGACCTGCAAAACGCCGCGCGCCAAGCTTTGCTCGACGGCCTGGCCGCGTATGAGAGGCGTCACGGCTGGCGCAGCAAGTTAACTAACATCATCACGCAAGGCCAATCGCTCGCCGAATACTCCGATCCCGACTGGATTGAAGAACCCGAGGCCAACGGGTACATCCACGCACTGGTCACAGAGGTCTCGCCCGCCGCGGCACAAATCCGATTCGGCCAGCGCACCGCGACGATCGCGGCTGCCGATGCCGCCGCTTGGATTCCCACGAAATCAAAAGGGAAGCTCGCCGATCTCCTTCACGTCGGCGATATTGTCTATGTCAAAGTGCTTTCGCTCGATGCCGCCGGAAAAACCAGCGTCGCTCTGGAGCAGGATTCCGGCGTGCAGGGCGCGCTCGTCGCCATCGACAATGCCACCGGCGAAATCAGGGCCATGATTGGCGGCCGCGACTTCAATCTCTCCAAGTTCAATCGGGCAACACAGGCGCTGCGTCAGGTCGGGTCGTCGTTCAAGCCCTACGTCTACACCGCTGCCATCGATCGCGGCGCGACGCCCGACGACACCATCGTCGACGCGCCGATCACGTTCCAGACGGCTTCCGGCCCTTACTCTCCGCATAATTACGATCAGAAATTCGAGGGCACGATCACGCTGCGCCGTGCTCTCGCGCAATCCAGAAACATCCCTGCCCTAAAGCTCGCCGAGCGTGTTGGCATCGCCACCGTGATCGAGTACGCGCATCGCCTCGGTATCAGCGAGTACATTCCCGCATATCTGCCGATTGCGCTGGGCTCCGCCGAAATGACGCCGCTCGAACAGACATCGGCCTTTAGCGTCTTTCCTAACGATGGGCTGCGCGTGGTGCCACGCTACATCACCAAAGTGACCGACTACGAAGGCCGCATCTTCGAGGAAGATTATTCCGATGCGAAAGACGCCATCAGTGCGCGCACAGCACGAATCATGACCGGGATGCTGCGCGAAGTGGTGCTGCACGGCACCGCCGTCGCAGCCGCGAAAATGCCATATCCTCTCGCCGGCAAGACCGGTACAACGAACGATTTTACGGATGCCTGGTTCGTCGGCTTCTCTCCCAACATCTCGTGCGCGGTCTGGGTCGGTTATGACGAGAAGAAATCCTTGGGAGAAAAGGAAACCGGCGCCCGCGCCGCTCTGCCCATCTGGATGCAATTCATGAATGCCGCTCTGGCAGGCAAAGACGCAGGAGAATTCCCTGCATCTCCTGTGCAGCCAACTCCATCCGTAACCCACAAAGTGGATACGCCAGATGTCGCTCCCGGCGACGGCGAAACCCACTAGCCGCAAAGCCGCGCCCAGCAGGCTATTTCGCGCATTTTCGAACCCTGCTGCTGTAATGCTCCCGTAGAGAGTGTGAGCTTGCCTGTCGCCCGCCAATCCAAGTCACGGCCGCATGCCGGGCAACTTTCTTGATATAGTTCTTCCGCCCAATGACCGGGCTTTGTACATCCGAATGAGCGCCTCGTCCACTCTCTCGACTCCTTCGCTGTCTCGAAACCAGATCCGCGGCTTTTGGGCCGCTTGGGGAGGATGGACGCTCGATGGCATGGACTCCTTTATTTATGCGCTCGTCCTCGTGCCTTCTCTGCGCGAACTGCTGCCACGCTCCGGCATTGCCGCAACCAAAGGCAACATCGGGCTGTACGGCGGCTTGTTGTTCGCGTTGTTTCTGGTCGGATGGGGAACGGCGTTTCTGTGGGGCCCGGTCGGCGACAAGTTCGGCCGCGTGCGCACGTTGATGCTGACCATTCTGTGGTATTCGGTGTTCACATTTTTCAGCGCATTCGCAACCAGTGTCTGGCAACTCGCGATCCTGCGCCTTCTTGCAGGCATTGGCATTGGCGGAGAGTGGGCAATGGGCGGCACGTTCGTCGCAGAGGAGTGGCCGGAACAACGCCGCCGCATGGGCGCAGGCTTCATGCATACCGGCTACTACGTCGGAATATTTCTGGCCGCCGTCGCGAACTTTGCCATTGGCAGCCATTTCGGATGGCGCGCAATGTTCGCCGTAGGCGGAGTGCCTGCGCTGCTGCTGGCTTGGATTCGGCGCGGCGTTAGCGAGCCCGCGCGCTGGCTCGACAAGGGAAACGTCATTCACACGTGGGCATTTTGGCGCCCCCTCACGACTATCTTTTCGGCACAGTGGCGGCGCCGCACTATACTGAATTCCCTATTCATGCTGGCCTCCATTTCTGGACTGTGGGCCGGAACCGTCTACGTTCCGGCGGCGATTACCACGCTGGCGGAAGCTTCCGGCCGAAGCGGCATGCAGGTGGCGCAGCTACCGTCGCGCGGAGTAATGCTCGTCTCTTTTGCGACGATTCTCGGTTGCCTCGTAATGCCGTGGTTAGCCGAGCGCGCAGGCCGCCGCGGCGCCCTCGCATTTTTCTTTGCTCTGATGACGCTCTTCATTGCGCTCACCTTCGGCAAAGTTTTCTATCTTGGAGCGACAGCATTGCCGTGGTTTTTTGTTTGCCTGTTTTTTCTTGGCTTCGGAGGCGCAAATTTCGCCGTCTACACTCTGTGGCTCCCCGAGCAGTATCCCACCGGATGCCGCGCCACCGCCTTTGCCTTCGCCACTTCCTTCGCGCGTTTTGGCGGAGCCGGAATCACTTTCCTGGTGGGCGCGGGCGTTCGCCATTTCGGATCGCTAGGCACTCCGGTAGCGATTACGGCAGTCGCCTTCGCCATCGGATTGTTGCTGATTCCTTTCGGAGTAGAAACACGGGGCCAGCCTCTGCCCGACTAGCTGTATTTTTTCGAATTGCTACAGAGCGGGGAATCCCAGCGCTAGCTTCAGGGCGATCTAAAATACTTTCCGAACCAGCCGCCCGATCCGTACACCGCGGTAGAGTGGGACGAGACTCTCCGGCAATTTGACCGCTGCGATTTCTCCCGGTCCCGGAGTACACACAAGCCGCCAGATATATCGCCAGCGATCGCTGGCCCGCTCGCGCAGCTTGAAAACTTGGCGGAAGTATTCGCCGGATTCGAAATCGTAGCTCGCCGCCTGAGCTATGCGCGCCGCGTATTGCTCGCCTAGTTTCACAACGTCCAAATCATGATCGACTAAGTCGCGCGCGGACGCCGGAATCGCCGCTCCGAGCAGCCGTTCCGCCAGCCAGCAACTGACTCCAAGGATTCGTGCAATTCCCATTGCGCGTGCGCGAGCAATGACAAGCGTGAGATCAAGCTCCTGCGCGCGCAGACTTTCGGCAATGTCGCAGGTCCAAATCAGCCGCGTCCAAAGATGCTTGCCCGCATGCAGACACAAAACAAGCAACGAATCTTCCGGCGAAAGGTACGGAATCTCTGTCCCTCCAAACCGGACGCCCGCGGCACGAGTGAACAAATCTTCCAACTGAAAGTCCGCCGCGCGCAAATTGACCGCATAGAAATATGGCAGCAGATTCCACTGCAGTTCGAGCACGTTCTTTCCGGCTGCGCCATCGAATGTCCGCTCGTACCCGACGCGCAAGAACAACCGCTCAACCGGCCCAGACAGCTCCTGCGATGGCTGGTAACCAATCTCCGCCAACGCCGCTTTCGCCTTCGCAAAATTTGCCGCGGAAATCAGCAAGTCGAGGTCGGAAAAACTGCGCAGCCCCAAATCTCCATACGTCGATTGCGCCAGCGCCGGTCCTTTATATGGGATCGCGCGCACTTCCCTTTTTGCGAAGTGTTCGAGAATGCGCACCAGTTCGGACGCAAACCACAGACTTCGCCGCAGATTTTCCGCGTAAGCGGCGCGGAACGATTGTCGAATTTCTTCAGGCAGATTGGCCGCGTGCTGCAGCAGGTTGCGCGCCGCCAGCGCTAATACGCCATGATGCTCGGCCAGACGAAGAAATTCGCTCCAATCGAAGCCGGCAAAATTCCAATTCGCGATGCGCGCCGCTCGTCCTGGCTGCGGGTTCGCGCTGCCGCAAACGCACAACAGGTCAAAAGCGCTTCCCTGATTCAGCAAAGCGGCGGCCGGTGGAGGAGATGAGAGCAACGCTTCAGACATCTGGCTGCGAACTATAATACAAGCACTTCAGCCGATGCATGATCGCTGCGATGCGGCCCGCGTGCTCTTCAATTCGCAGAATCAGATTCGTTGGATTTTCATGAACCAACTTTTCTTCGAATCCGTCCGCAAGGTTTTTCACCATCGTCCCGCCCTGTTCAATTGGGTCGGGAAAGAGCGCGGCGGCGAGACAATCGCATTGGACGGCGTCTCTTTCTCGGCGGCGAGTTCGGAGATCGTAGCACTGCTCGGACCGAATGGCAGCGGCAAGACTACCACTCTCAAGCTGATCTCTACCATGTTGTTGCCCGACGCCGGATCGGTTCGGGTCGGCGGTTTTGACTCCCGTCACGATGGAAGCAAAGTCCGCCGCCAAGTCGGGATCGCAGTCGCAACCGAGCGTTCCTTTTTCCCACGTCTTTCGGCCCGCGAAAATCTGAATTTCTTCGCCGCTCTTGATGAAGTGCACAGGCGCGAGCGCCCGCGTCGCATCGAAGAAGTGCTCATCGAAGCCGGACTCAAGGAGCAGGCCGACACGCTGGCCATGAAATTTTCGAGCGGCATGTATCAGCGATTGGGGCTGGCTCGCGCCCTTATCAAACACCCCAGCGTGCTTCTACTCGACGAGCCAACCCGCAGCCTCGATGCAGCCGCCACATCGAATTTCTGGACGCTCATCCGCGCGCTGGCCGTACAAGGCGCGACCGTGCTTCTTGCCACGCATAATTTTGCCGAAGCCGCCGCCGTCGCAGATCGCCTCCTGCTTCTCCACCAAGGCGCATTGCTCGAGGATCGCAAACTCAACGGGCGCGAGTCTGCTGACGACCTGCGAACGCTCTATTTTCGGCGTATCGGCGAACACCAGACTGACCCGGACCACGCCATGCCGCGCGAGATTCATCCCGCAAGGGCGGCATCATGAACTCAATCCTGGATAAGCTCCTCGCCATCCTGCGCCGCGACCTGCTCACTGCAATACGCCAGCGCAGCGGAGTCGCCATGACATTTGCCGGCCTCTTCACAGAGCTGGCTGCTTTTTACTATCTTGCGCGCGCCATCGGCCCGGGCTTTCATCCCGGAGGCGTCCAGTATTTTCCGTTCTTGCTCGTCGGCACCGGCGTCTACACTTTTTTTCTGATGAGCGCGCAAGCGTTCCTGAATGCCGTGCAGCAAGCGCAACAAACCGGCACGCTCGAAGTGCTCATGACCACTTCCACTCCGCCCGCCGAACTTCTTATCCTGAGCGCCATCTCCGCGTTTGCCGGCAGCCTGGTGAATCTGCTGGTTTATCTTCTCGCCGGCGTCGCGGTCTTCCGTGCGGCCATTCACGTCGATCTAATTTCCTGCGCCGTCGCGCTGGTTCTCTCGCTCGCCATCGCGCTCTCCATCGGCGTACTTGCCGCCACAGTTCAGATTGCGCTCCAGAAGGGCTCCGCGCTCATCTGGCTGCTCGGTTCTGGGCTTTGGTTTTTGAGCGGAACTCTTTTCCCAGTTCAGAGTCTGCCGCGTCCCCTTGAACTTCTCGCGCGCGCGGCGCCGTTGAGCTATGCCATTGACGCCATGCGTGGAGCGCTGCTTGAAGGCCGATCCGTAACCACGATGGCTTTCACGCTGGCGGCGCTGGCCGCGTTCGCCGTCGCGATGCTGCCACTAGCGCTCGGCGCGTTGTCGCTCAGCCTGCGGCGCGCCCGCCAGTGCGGAACCCTCTCGTCGTATTGACTGATCAGCGCGCCTTCGGAAGTGGTGCAGTTCGGGTGTCATCCCAGGCGGGAGCTTCTTGTGCCGCGAGGAACCTGGAGCCGCGCGAACCGGGGTTCACCAGCACGCCCTGTTCTGGCGTGATGGAGTAGGAACTGTGTCGTGTTCTTTGGGACACAATTAAGAGCGCGTTTGGCTCGCTTCCTTTTTCAAACTGCCAACACCGCGCTCCCAATTACTTGGCGCTCGCATACGCGTGTAGTACACTGCCTGTAACTTATCCCCAACTTGGAAATAGGCCGCACGAGGCTCGACCAATTATGACCGACAACCGCACGCCGGACGACCGGCAAAAGCTGACGAGCGAAGCCCCAAAAGGTAAGAAGCCTTATCAAAAGCCTGCGTTCCGTTATGAGCGGGTTTTTGAGACGGCCGCGCTGGCCTGTGCCAAGACCTTTGCAAACATACGTCAATGCGGCAACCAGCAAAGTGCTTCTTAGCACCGGGCTGCGGACGTTCTGCCCATGACGAGCGCGGAGCTTCACGCGGAACGATCGGCTTTGGCCGTTGCTGTTTTGCGCAGCAGCGGCCGATTGCGCTTGCGGGTGCGGGGTGCGAGCATGTTGCCAACTCTCTGGCCAAACGATGTGGTTGAGATTGCGAGTTGCTCTGTGGAAGATGTGGGGCCTGGAGAAATTATCCTCGCATTGCGGGAAGGCCGTTTTTTCCTTCATCGGTGGGTGAGCCGCTCCGGGGCGAGCGGATTTTTACTGCAGGGGGACTCGATGCCAGCACCCGATCCGTTGTTCCTCAACGAAGCTTTGCTGGGACGGCTGGCGAGCCGCGTTCGCCGCACTGCCGGCCAAAGGCCTGTAAGGGAAAGCCGCGCTACCGAAACACGACAGATTGAGACTCTCCCCATCCTCCCCTTGCGTTGGTGGTCTTGGGCCATCGGAAGGG
>JBAVYO010000011.1:0-9674 GCA_049698855.1 Terriglobales bacterium | reverse complement strand
CTGTGTACTCTGCCTGGGCGTAACTCCCGCTGGGAAGAGCGCCTGAAGCCAGCGAAAGAACGAACCGGATTGAGGCCGCATTGCACATATCGATCTGGTTGCGGTCCAGTTCCGCGCCTACTTCGCTCGATCCCACGGCGGCTTGATAGCCACTCGAATAGAAGAAACTGTAGTCGGGAGGCGCGGCAGTGACTCCCGCTAACCCCTGAGGGCCTTGAGACCCTGTAGGACCTGAAGCTCCTTGAGGGCCTGCCGGTCCAATCATGCCCGGCGCTCCTGGCGGCCCCACAAGTGAGTGATAGGCATTTCCGTTGTCGGATTCCACAATCACACCCCCCACAATCGAGAGCGTGTAGTTGCCAGACGCCGACGCCGGCGCTGGCAGTCCGAGGTCAACCAGCGTAATTGCGGATTGCGCCGTGTTTCCCGCTTGCGGTTGCACACTGAGCGGCCCACTGCAATTCGTGCCGGGAGTCCCGCTGGTGCATTGCGCCGAGGCGCTGACTGATAGTAAGCAAAGCAAGCCAATCCATAGATAGCTTTTCATTTCAACTCCTCATATTTATGGGATTACAGCGGCAACTTCGTTGCTGTAGCCGCTTTCAGTGGTGCCGCTCATGGCTGTAGTGACGTAATAGAGCGTTTGCAGATGAGTTACATGAACATCGGTATAAGTGGTAGAAGAGATTCCGGAACTTGCCTTGCTGTAAGGTCCGCCGTGTGTTGTTCCGCGGTAAACGTTGTAAGTAGTACCGCCCTGCGCCGCATTCCAGGTTAGGACGACTGAATGTCCGGTCGTCACGACGCTTGCCTTGCCGGTTATCGTTATGTTTCCCCGGAGGCCTTGCGGCAGCGCCGTGCTGGCGCAGCCTAGAATTAGATAGATTGCAAATAACCACTTCGTCATCGGCGTTTCCTCTAGTTCTCACGCTCCGGCAGTTCGCACTGGATGCGTTCGGTTGACGACACTAGGCCTTGGTCGCCACGGAACCAGTTTGGTTGCCGTGCGATGGCCGTAAGTTCGGTTGTGGGCTGGCACTACTGAAGGCAGTCGCGCTGGGCTGCCGAGAAAGTGTCGCCATTTTGTGTTCCAGCTGGCGCTGATTCCTGAGCCAACTGAGTGACGAGTGGCAATGAAGCGATCTTCACACGGAATGCAAAGTGAAGTCGGTGATGGCGGCACAGGAAAATCGTGATGAATGCACTAATGTGTAAGTTCGGTTAGTAACTCCGTCTGATTCGCCTGTGGTGTGCATTTAACGCGAGAATCGCGCGAAGCGGTAGATACGGGCGGCGAGTTCATCCTTCAGTACGAGACGCGCCGCCATTTCACCCAGGGCTGGGCCGTGCTTGAAGCCGTGGCCAGAGCCGCCACCGACAATCCAGACGTTGCCATTCGCGGGATGGCGATCGACGATGAAGTTGTGGTCGGTGGTGTTCTCGTACTGGCAAACGCGAGTTTCGACCAGGGGCGCATCTTTCATTCCCGGAAAGCGGCAGGCCAAGTAGCGTCGCGCCTCGGCGAGACGATCTTCGCCAATTAGCCGCTCGCCATTCGTGGGGTCGAATTCTGGGCCGCGCGTGTCATCCGCCAACTTGAAGCCGCGGTGCTGATTGCCGGGAATGCCATACATGAAATGGTCGCTGTGGTTGGCCCACACAGGAGTGTTGCCTTCGTTGTAGCGCGGATCGTTTGCGGGAGTGCCGAAGAAGAAGACATCCTGCTTGGTGGAGACGAAGTGCGAACCTACTGTTTGCGGAAACAGTTGGCCGAGCCAGGGACCGCAGGCGAAGACGTAGCGGTCGGCGGTGAGTTTGGTTCCGTCTGAAAGAGGCAGGGCTTTCCAGTCGGGGGCTTCGAGCGATGCGTGATCTGTCGTCGCAACTACCGCGGCTTGGCGATAGTCACCTCCTTCGGCGATGAAACGCTCCACCACAGCCTGTGCCGATGCGCGAGCAAGCAGATATCCGCTGTTTGGTTCGTAGATTCCCCAGTCAACCTTCTCGAAGTTGATCTGCGGCCAGCGCTGCGCGAGTTCGCTCGCGGAAAGTTGCTCGAATGGAATGCCCGCGTCTTTCAGTAATGGCAGTGAGCCGCGTTCGAACTCACCCGAGCCTTCAACCATCCACAAGACGCCTGTGGGGAAGAAGATGTGCTGCTTCCACTGCGACTCGTGCTCTCGCCACAGCTGCATGGCGCGCGCGGCGAGATTTGTGTAGGGCTGATCGGGGCCGTATGCGCCGCGAATGACGCGGGTTTCGCCACCGGAAGATGAGCGGGAATTTCCCGGTCCCCAAGGGTCGACTAATGTAACTCGCGCGCCATTGCGGAGAAGATAGAGAGCGGTCCATCCGCCGAATGCGCCCGCGCCGATTACGGCGATATGTGGTTTCGTCATTGATGCAATCTGTAGGCCATTGGCTGCGGTGCTAAGAGGCCTTTTGGCTGAGACGAGAATCGATCACGGCGAGCAGATCGGCTCCAGCCTCTCCGGCATGACGGGTGGAAAACTCGCTGCCTAATTCGATCACCGGCAGTTTGGCGCAGGCATTCTGGAAGGCTTGCGGCGAGGCCGCAGACGATAACTTGTCGGGGCCAACGAGCAGAAGGTCGAAGTGCGAGACGCGCAGCAGCAGCGTCGCGTCGCTCATGCGATCGGTGGTTTGGACCTCGTATCCAGCGCGGCGCAACAGTTCGCGCAGGTAGGCGAGCACGTCGATATTGGAGTCAATGCACAGAATGCTGCGGCCTGTGGAGATAGGTGTTGCGGCGCGATCGGCGGGACGATAGAAGGCATCGAGAGCGGTTTCCTCGGATTCGTGCAGGTCGAAGACGTTAGAAAGGCGCGTCATCTCGAGCACGTTGCGCACGAGTTGAGGGACGTTGCAGAGCTTGAGATCTCCGCGAACCTGGCGCGCGCTGGCGAGCGCGCGAACCATTGTGCCGAGACCGCTGCTGTCGATGAATCCGACTTCACCGAGATGGAGAAGAATGGCGCGGCGATCCTGCAACAAGTCGGCAACGTGCGCGCGCAGCGATTCGCATTCACTGCCGGCGACGATTCTTCCCTGACAGTTGACGATGGTGACGCGTCCAACATCACGAGTGGCGAGCGAGAGAGGCAAGAATCCTCCGAAAATCAGGCCAGCGAAATCGGGACATTATAGCGCTGTTGTGGGAGTGAGACCTTAATTTTCACCACGGAGTCACGGAGACACGGAGAAAACCTAGTGCTTGGCGAAACCTTATTTTCTCGCGCGTTGCGTTTGAGCGCGATGAAGACTTGAATTTGCGAGGAGTTGTTGCGAGAGGCGAATTTGGAAACTTGAAGGTGAAGCAGTTTGTGGTTGATTGACAGCAGTTGAGATCGAAGAGTTTGGCGAAGATAAATTCCCGTTTTGGGACTGCTTACTATAGGGTAACGGGGTACCCCCCCTCCCCCGGTCTATTGGAATCAAGACTTTAGAGGTGAAATTTTTCAAAGTCTTGAGCGCATTGGGGTTAGAGGCAAAGTCTTGAGCGAGTGGGACTTAGGGTAGTTCTCGCTCTTAGTTGGTTGCCGGTTTCCAGTTCCCAGTTCTCGGTGAAGACCGGGACACTGGATGGCTTGGGCACCGACAATTCTGCCGAGTTTTTCAAAGAACTAAGTACGGCTTAGGACTGACCTACTTTCATTGTAACTCGCGTGTCAAGGGAGAAGTGGGATGAAGAGCGCCGAGTGTTCGTTAGTTCTTACCACGGAGTCACGGAGACACGGAGGCAATCAAGTCTGGTCGGATGGTGGCGCGACTTTCTCCTGTTGAACTGGCTGGAACCCAGGTCTCGAAAAGCGCGAGACCTGGGGCACCCCGCAGCCTGGGTTGTGGAAATTCGAGGGGTGGGCCAGCACCCTTACCGCCCGTGTTCGGCCATGACAAGGGTGTTCATCGCGTCTGAAATCTCTTGGGGCCAGTTGGTACCAAAAGGAACAGTCCGGAGTGCCCATTGGAGCTCTTCTCGCGCCTTGTCGAGGCCGCCAAGTAATTTGAGAAAGACGGTACCACCGTCCCTGGTCAAAAACGTTGCCAGATTCGCATCGAAAAGAATCGGCTTCAGCGCGTCGAGATCCTTTCGCTTCATTGCGGCAAGCAGTTCGACCGCCAAGTGCGAAATACTTTCAAGCGGAAATGCGATCAGGTCGGGACCGAACCGGAAATCGACTATCGGGTACAACTTTTTCATAAAGGCCACTGAGTCCTGCGTAACATTGGTGTCCACTGCAAGGGTGGAGTTCAGTTCTAACAAGAGTTCATATTGGCATAAGGCGGCCGTAGCCGCCGCCTCAGAGCCGAATAGTTTTAGCAGCGCCGGATCGAGCGTTGCTCGCTCCGCGCACAGCCTGATACGCCCTCCCCGCCGCTGGAGGATTGCCGGTTCGCCGCATCCACGCGGAAGGGGCCAGAAGGCGATCGGCTTGATTCGGTCTCTCGCAGCGTCCCTTCCGGCTTCGTGGACGATGGTTCGCAGGATTGGTGTCAGGTACTCGAATCGACTGCGCTTTGTGGCATAAGCGCCTATCAGGTGCAGCGATATTAATGTTTCTAGTGCTGGTATCGTGTGGCTCAGGTGTTCAGCGCTGGGGCTTGGTAGCAGTCCGCGCGGACCCAGCCATCGTAAGCCGGGTAACTGGTCAGCGGTAGAGTAGACCTCTTCCAGGAGTTGAACGATCATTCCCATAAGGTCCGCTGGCCCGGTGTTCTTTATTAGATAAATGGCAGTAGACGTGAGCTTCTGTATTGCAGGGAGAAAAACGTTCGTTTTGTGATCCCGAACCTGCGCAGTACGCTCATCCAAGGCGGGTTGGATCGCAGAAGGATCTTCCGGGCCGAAGGCGCCAATCGAGTGCCAGCCCTCTACCAGATCATCGCGAAGCCCTTCAAGTAGAATGCGGAACCGGGGTCGATCTTGTGAAATGCATATGCTCTCGACCAGGACCCTGAACTCTTCATCGGTATTGGAGCGAGGGACCGTCGGCAGGCCTTGTCTGCCCTGCAGTCTTTCCTGTGCGGCCACGCCTTCCAGTAGGTGTGCGGTCCTTTGTCGTGTCCGGCGCTCAGTTTCAAGTTCAATCGCGTCGCCGTAAATATCGTCCCAGTCCTCGGCGGCCGCGAGGCGCTTCGCAGTCGAGTCGCCCTTAGTCCAAAGGTCCCCTTTCCGGATCAACATCTTCGGCGCTTTCTCGGCCGGATGGTCTACGCTGACCTTTGCGACGATCCGCCGGCTTCTTTGTCGACGAAAAACGAACAGAACGAAATTCGCGTCGTCCGACGACTGCAATGCAAAAACCTCGAACTGAGGCACGGGCTGAAGATATTTCTCTAGAAGTTGTCTGATTCGGGCCTCGTCGAAGTCGTCTAGGTTGTCGACGTTAACAAATGATCGCGCTTTCGCATCTGCGCCAACAACCAGATACCGCTCCGAATCAATCTTCGATGTGCAGATCGACTGTACATCCTTTATGAACTCGATTTTGTCTTCCAGTTCCTTCAGAGCGCAGGACCGCTTTAGCTCGTAAAGGGGATGCTCCCCGACCTGGCGAACGACCTTATCGACCTCTTTCTTGTAGCGGGTCGTTCGTTCCGAGAGTGAATTCTCTGCGGAGTCATCCGCAATCTTGTTGTCTTCTGCCATGTCAGTTTCGGGCTCGGTTCCCAACCAATCTAATTCTAGCCGACAGCCTCGTCCTCTGCTGCCGTTTCGTTCCGACCGCCTCGCGATCCTTGACACCCTTCTCCACGCTCCCTAGAATTCAAGGTAGGCTTGGGGGAATCCTAATCTAAGCCACTGCATCTAAAGTATTTATCGAGTGCTTTCGGCGCTCGTGGTTGGGCTGCCGGGATGGGCTCGGTTATCTGGATTACACTCATTGCAGAGAGCGTCGTCATTATAAGGATGGGATCGGGGATAGATGTCCTCGGGATTCAAGATTGGTTTCAAAGTGTTTACAGTGGGAAGCGCGCCCGCGCGGGGCTAAAGCCCCGAGAGGTTGGCGGGATTTACGCGGCCCTAAAGGGCCGCTCTTCCACGATTGCGCAGGCGCATGGAGTTTTCAGCGGTCTGTGTAGCTCGCATGTGAGGGAGCCTCTCGCCGCGCAAGCGCGGCTGCGGACGGCTCGGAATGACAAAGTTGTGAGGAATTAGGGTGCGGCGAGTTTGAATTCAAATTCTCCACCCTAACGTCGCAAAGGGCGCGACGTTTAAGGATGGGGCCTCTCAGCGCAGAGGGTTGTGAAAGAAGTCGAATGCAGATTCCTCGCTCGTCCTCGCCTTTGGCTGCGGACGGCTCGGAATGACAAGATTATTCGTAGTGACAAGATTATGAGGATTTAGCGGTGCGGCTAGTTTGAATTCGAAATACCCACCCTAACGTCGCAAAAGGCGCGACGTTAAGGATGGGGCACCCAAGGACGATATGCCACCAGGACCAGGGGGCGGGCGGGAAAGAGAAATCCTGACCGCGATTGTCGAGACGTTTATCGCCAGCGGAGAGCCGGTGGGCTCGCGCACGATTGCGCGCGGCAGCCGGGAGGGGCTGAGTGCGGCTACGATCCGGAACGTGATGGCCGATCTCACCGACGCGGGCTTTCTGGAGCAGCCGCACACTTCGGCGGGGCGGGTGCCGACGGCGGAGGCCTATCGTTATTATGTCGAGCAACTGAGCGGGGAAGCGCACCTTTCACACGAGAACAAAAGCATTATTCAGGACACGCTGACTGGAGTAACGGACGTGCAGGAGTTCATGGAACGGACGTCGCATGTGCTGTCGCTGGTGTCGCATAGCGTGGGAGTGGCGGTGGCGACGAGCGGTCCGCGAAACGCTCTGGAGCATGTTTATTTTTCGCGGCTGGGCGATCAGAAGGTGCTGGCGGTGGTGGTGACGCGGTCGGGCGTGGTCCGGGATCGGGTGCTGCGGCTGGATATTCCGCAGGCCGATCTGGATGTGGCGGCGCGCTATCTGAACGAAAACTTTCGCGGCTGGATTATGGAAGATATGCGCGTGGAGTTGGCCCGGCGCATCGAAAGCGAACGCAGCGAATACGACCGGCTGATGAATTCGATTGAGCAGTTGTACAAGCAGGGAGCGCTGGCGGCGAGCGAGGGCACGGAAGCGGTGTTTGTGGAAGGCGCGGCGAATCTGCTGACGGGCGAGGGCGATCGGCAGCGGTTGCAGGATTTGTTGCGCACGCTGGAAGAGAAGGAAAAAGTGGTGAAACTGCTGGCGGCGTATCTGGACACGCGGCAGGAAGCGGTACGAGTGGTGATTGGTCTGGATGAGGCGCTGCCGGCTTCATCGATGCAGAATTTTGTTTTGATCGGGGCGCCGGCTCGGGTGGGCGGCGAGGTGGTAGGGTCGCTGGCGGTGATTGGGCCGACGCGGCTGGATTATCAGCACACGATGTCGGCGGTATCGTACATCACACGGCTGTTCGACAAACTTCTGAATGAAACGGATTGATGAGCAGTATGAGAAAAGGAAACGGAAAAAGCGAAGCGACGAAGCTGGACCTGGAGCATGAACTTCCGGCGGCGGATGGCGCCGAGGAAACGAGCGCTGCGAATGTGCCTGCGGCGGCAGCGGGCGGCGTGCTGCCGGAGACGGAGAAGCTGAAGGCGGAACGCGATGCGCTGCTGGACCGGCTGGCGCGTCTGCAGGCGGAATTTGACAATGCGCGCAAGCGCGGGGTGCGCGAGCAGCAGGAGTTTAGAGAGTTCGCGGCGGCCGATGTGATTAAGGGATTGCTGCCGGTGCTGGACAGTTTTGAGCGCGCGCTGAAGGCCTCACGCGAGGTTAGCGAGTTTCGTAGCGGAGTCGAGCTGATCTATCGGCAGTTTCAGGATGCGCTACAGAAGGCTGGCGTGCAGGCGATCGCGAGCGTGGGGCAGCCGTTCGATCCGCGGGTGCATGAGGCGATTGAGATGGTCGATACGGCCGAGATGCCGGATCATCATGTGATGGATGAGTTACAGAGGGGCTATAAGTTCAAGGAGAGGCTGCTGCGTCCGGCGATGGTGCGGGTGGCGCGGAATAGCGGCGGGTAGAGTGTTCGGGTGGGCCGCGAGAGTTCGGGGGCATGAGATTCCTCGTTCACTCGCTTCGCTCGCGGCTCGGAATGACAAGGGTGTATGCAGTCCGCCGACAATCGGTATGACTGAATGGCAATCGCAATGAAGGGGAGATTTCGGGGGCATGAGATTCCTCGTTCACTCGCTTCGCTCGCGGCTCGGAATGACAATCGTTTATAGAGCGGAGAGCGTTTATAGAGTCGGGAGTGATCGGTAAGGCGCGATCGGTCGGGCGCGGTGACACTTTCATACACAGATTAGTGCGAGATTAGAGATCAGAGAGTAGGGGGAGTTTCTGGCTGCAAATACAAAGCGCGATTATTACGAAGTGCTGGGAGTTACTCGCACGGCGACCGAGGTTGAGATCAAGAGTGCGTATCGCAAGCTGGCGATGACGTATCATCCTGACCGAAATCCGAATAATCCGGAGGCGGAGGATAAGTTTAAGGAGCTGACGGAGGCCTACGCGATTCTGGCCGATGGCGATAAGCGCAATCTGTATGACCGCTTTGGCCATGCGGGCGTGAGTGGCAGCTCGGCGGGGCCGGCGGGATTCGATCCGGCGATCTTCCAGGATTTTGGCGACATCTTCGGGGAATTTTTTGGCTTTGGCGATTTGTTCGGCGCCGGTGGCGGGCGACGGCGCAGCCGGGCTCAGCGGGGAGCCGACCTGCGCGAGGATCTGCATCTGGAATTTGAAGAAGCGTTTTTCGGCGTGGAAAAGGAAGTCAAGGTGCGGCGCCATGAGACCTGCGATACGTGCAGGGGCTCGGGTGCGGCGGCAGGGAAAGCTCCTGCGACGTGCCGGTCGTGCGATGGGCGCGGGCAGGTTCGGTATCAGCAGGGATTTTTCAGCATTGCGCGGACGTGCCCAACGTGCCAGGGTGCGGGGAGTGTGGTGACCGACCCGTGCGTGAGATGCAAAGGCGAAGGCCGCCAGCTGCGTGAGCGCGTGGTGGAAACGAAAGTGCCTGCGGGAGTGGAAGACGGCACGCGCATTCGCTTTGGAGGACTGGGCGAAGCGGGCGCATTTGGAGGGCCGGCGGGTGACCTATACGTGGTGCTGCACGTTAAGGAACATTCGTTTTTTGAGCGCGAGGGCAACGATCTGCACTGCGTGATTCCGATATCGTTTTCGCAGGCGGCGTTGGGCACGGAGCTTATGGTGACGACGCTGGAAGGCGATCACAAGTTGAAGGTGCCGGAGGGAACGCAGTCGGGGACGTCGTTCCGGGTGCGCGGCAAGGGCGTGCCGGTACTCAACGGGCACGGCAAGGGCGATCTGTTCGTCGAAGTGAGAATTCAGACGCCGGGGAAACTGAGCAAGCGGCAGCGCGAACTCTTGAATGAGTTGGGAGAGTTGATCGCCGTAGAAAACAAGCCGCAACGGCGCTCGCTGCTGGGGCGCGTGAAGGATATGTTTGTTTAGCAGTTGCCAGTAACCAGCTGCCAGTTCTCAGTTCTCAGTTCTCAGTACTCAGTTCTCAGTTCTCAGTTCTCAGTTCTCAGTTCTCAGTTCTCAGTTCTCAGTTCTCAGTTCTCAGTTCTCAGTTCTCAGTTCTCAGTTCTC
>JBAVYO010000010.1:0-2705 GCA_049698855.1 Terriglobales bacterium | reverse complement strand
GTTCCTGCTCATTGGAGAAGGCGCGGGAAAACAGAAAATTATCGACCTGGCAGCGGCATGCCAGCTTACTAACATTCACTTTCTAGGACAGCAACCACGCGAGCGGATTCCTGCCTACCTTTCCGCTGCCGACGTGTGTCTCGTTCTGCTCAAGCGAAGCGACCTGTTCAAAACAGTCATTCCAACCAAGCTGCTGGAATCGATGGCATGCGCGCGGCCAGTCATTGTCGCCGTTGATGGACAGTCTCGCGAGATCGTCGAAAATGCGGACGCGGGAGTGTTCGTGCAACCGGAAGACAGCCACGCGCTTGCGAATGCGATCTGCGAACTGGCGAAAGATCCCGAGCGCGGCCACGAGATGGGAAGCAATGGAAGGCAGTACATTGTGCACAAACTGTCGCGCGAGCAAACGGCACGCGATTACATTTCAGTTCTGGAGGATTTACTCGGCCATGAGAAGCTGAGACCGGATCTCGCGGCGTGAAGAATTTCCGCCACTGAGAACTGTTCTTGATGCGGTCGCGGCGGAGGAGTGGTTCCCAAGCGGCTGTTAGGGATGCGCGGCGACTACGCCGAGGGCTGTCGTCAACGAGACGGCTGCGTCAGCGGTACGATACGCGGCTGCCTTTGCCGAACTCCCTGGCACGAACAGAATGTCGCCTTTTGTTAGCGGCACATCCGGCGCTTTCGCGTACAGAACTTTTTTCAATTCCACCGGAATCTGCTGGATCCCGCTGGGTGTCTGGCGCAAGATTCTCGTCTTGTTCAGAGACGAAGTTCGCGTACTGCCGCCGGCAAGGGCAAGCGCCTTGAGCACAGTCAACGAGTTGTCTTCGATCAGAAACCCGCTCGGGTGTTGCACGTCTCCAACGACGTAAATGATTCCCGCCCGCGAAACGATGATGGTGTCCCCCGCCATGACCTCGATATTGTTTTGCGTGTCTTCGGCGAGGTTGGACGAGAGTTGAAGTACAACTTTGTGATCGGGATCGTCGCGGTGTTCGATGGTGACGGAACGGCCGGCTTTGTCGGTAAGACCGCCCGCAGCCGAAATCAAATCAAACAGTCGCCGATCGCCAATCGCGGGATAAGGACCGGGGCGAACCACTTCTCCAACCATGGTGATAGACTGCGACGCCGATTCATCGACGAAGATTGAGACGTGCGGGGTACGCACAAAACCTCCGTCTTCGAGCCGCTTCTGGATCAACTCCTGCGCCTCATCCGTGGTCAGGTCGGCCACGTGAACATAATCGATCAGCGGCAGGTAGATGTCGCCGGTGCCCGTGATGCGAGTCTTGGTGCTAAGGTCGGGAACGCCAAAGACGCTGACCTCAACCAAGTCTCCGATACCGATCTTGACGTTGGAATTAGGCAGCGCACCCGCCGACGAGGAAGAACTGGCCCGAGCCGAATCGGCTCCCGGACGCTGTGTTTCGCCAGCCACCGGAGTTTGCGCCCAAACACTCAGGCTGCACAATCCGGCAAGAAGCGCTAGCTCAGCGCACAAGCATAAGCGCCGCTTCCACTCCACCATACAAGACTCCTGGGTTGATCGGTGGTGTGAGTTTAACATACGCTCGCGCGAACACATTTCATCGTGATCTGGCAATCCGCAACTCGCCGATCCGATCCTGCTATTGCCCTTCCTCAGGAAACGGCGGTATAGTTCATCCCAACAAACTCACAAAAAACGAGCGCGACAAAAGTTACAGCGCGTGTTTGAAAAATATCGAGCGTCGCTCTCGAACCCTGGTTGAAATACGGAGTCTTCCAGCCGGAAGGAAGTCTGATTGACGCTCTTGTTTTTTGGCTTATTTGCGTCTTCGCTGGCACTTTCCTTTATCGCCACGCGCGAGGTTCGGAACCTATCTATCCGCCGAGGTTGGGTTTTCAGGCCACGGGAGAGGAGGCATATTCACCAGACTCCCCTGCCTCGGCTGGGCGGTGTTGCCATTTTCCTGGCCTTCTCGATCGCGTTGGGACTGTGGTTTGCTCTTTCACTCGTCTTTCCACGACTCGCTTTGGGAACCGATGCGACCGTCCTTCTTCGCATCTACGTTCCAGCCTGCCTGATATTTTGTCTCGGCATCTACGACGACATTCACGGAGCCGGGCCTTACCTCAAGTTTGCCGTGCAGGCAATTGCAGCGGTCATGCTGTTCGCTGGCGGGATGCATGTGCTCAATCTGCCAGTTCTGTTTGGCCCGCACTCTCTGCCCTGGTTCCTGGATTTACCGGCCACGGTGTTGTGGGTGGTCGCCGTCACGAACGCTTTTAATTTGATCGATGGCCTCGACGGCCTGGCAGCGGGATCGGCGCTGTTTTCGACGATGGTATTTTTTGTCGTCGCGCTCGTCAACCAGTCCTGGCTTGGAGCTTTGATGAGCATTGCGCTCGCCGGAGCGGTGCTCGGATTCCTTCGCTTCAACTTCAATCCCGCAACAATTTTCCTTGGCGACTCGGGCAGTTTATTTATCGGCTTCATGTTGAGCGCCCTCGCTCTAGCCGGTACCCAAAAAGCGCCAACTTTTGTCGCCATCGCCATTCCAGTCGTGTCGTTCGGATTGCCGATCCTGGAGACTTCCCTATCCATCCTTCGCCGGCTGATCAGCGGCCGTCCTATTTTCACCGCCGATCGCGAGCACATTCACCACAAACTACTCCAAATGGGCTTGTCGCACCGCGAAGTCGTCATCGTTCTC
>JBAVYO010000009.1:0-9057 GCA_049698855.1 Terriglobales bacterium | reverse complement strand
GCTTGTCGGTTTCTTCGAACGTGCCTTCGTCGAGCAGGAATTCGACGCGCTCGCGCGCCGACATCTTGCCCTCTTTGTGCTGACGCTCGCGGCGTTTGGCGCCTCCGCCTTCTTCGGCCAACTGGTCGCGTTTTTTCAGTTCGGCAATCTTCTCTTCGAGTTTCATAGCGAGACATTATAGGCGAGTGGCAAAAACCTTGGCTTGTGACGAACGCACGACGTAGTGTGATAGGTGAACGCCAGACCTTTCGCCCAGGTGAGCGCCGAAAAGCACGGCTCGAACCCTTCGAAAAGCTCAGGGCAGGTTCTGGGGCGAGTGGCGAACAGCGAATAGCGAATAGCGAATAGCGCAACTTACAGCCGCGCCGACGCTCCATCTAGCAGATTCAAGAATTCGATTTTCTTTTCTGCCGGCAGGAACGAGGCCTCAAAGGAATTTCGGGCCAGTTCGCGCAGATGGTCGTCGGAAAAACTGAAATGTTCCTGAACCAGCCGGTATTCCTCGACCAGCGACGTGCGAAACATTGCAGGATCGTCGGAGTTGAGCGTCACCATGAGGCCTTCGTCGAAATAGCGGCGCACGGGATGTTGAGCTATGTCGGGACAGCATCCAGTGCGAAGATTGCTGGTCACGCACACTTCCATCGGAATCTGCCGCTCCGCCAGTTCCTCGATCAGTTCAGGATCCTGCCCCGCCGTGAGCCCGTGGCCGATGCGCTCGGCTTTCAGGTTGAGCGCACCCCAAATCGATTCCGGCCCCGCACTCTCACCGGCGTGGGCGACCAGATGCAGGCCGTGATTGGTGGCGCATGCGAATACTTCGCCAAACAGCTCGGGAGGCCCTTTGATCTCGTCGCCGCCAATGCCAAATGCAGCCACGTTGCGATCGTGAAACTGAATGGCTAGATCGAGCACGGCCTGAGCTTTTTCCGCGCCGAACTGGCGGACAGCATCGAAAATCCAGAGCAATGAAATGCCAAAGTCTTTCTCGCCGCGCTGGCGGCCGCGCTCCAGGCCTTCGAAAATCGCGGGGAAATCCTGCTTCCGCCACAGGCAAACGCCGACTGAGACCGTGACTTCGGCGTGAAGAACATTCTGCGCTTTCAGCCGTTCCATCAAGCGATAGACGATCAGCTCATAATCGTCAGGCATGCGCAGATGACCGGTCACATCTTTGAAGGCAAGAAGGAATCCCGCGAAGTCGGTGAAATTGTAGACCTGCTCAACTTCGGCGAGCGTCGCGCCGTCCATGCCGTGTCGCTGGCGAAGTTCGAGAAGAGTGGCGGGCTCAATGGAACCTTCGAGATGAAGGTGAAGTTCAGCCTTGGGGAGGGAGAGGAGGAATCGAGTTGGTTCCGAAGGCATAGCGCGATTTTAGAAGAAAGCAAGCTCGGGTGCTTCCCTTGGGGGCAAACATCGACGCTCATTGATGCGGCACGAAATTCTGGACTCTCTGCAGACTGTCTTTGCTTTCCGGAGCCAAGGTGAAATGCTCGCCGTCGAATTGAAAATTCAAATTTACGGTCTGCGGCGGCTCCATGGGGATTTCGGTCTCGCCGCATGATTTCCCATCCGACGGTGCCAATCCTCTGGTCTGTGTCACTACGACTCGGTAGCCGATTCCGGAGGGCAATTTTTCGAACGTGCCGATGTGTTGGTCATAACAGTAACGAGCGACAGGGGAGCCATACGTCAGATTCGAGCTGGCGTCGAGCAGCCGTTCCTCGTGCAAGGAATTGTTTCTGTATGACGCCGCGCTCATCCAATAGACAGAATTCCCAGCGAAGCTATCGCCTGCCAAGCAGGCTAGCCGGTCGAGGCCGTCATGAGACTTGAACGGCAGGCAATTCGATACATTATCACCCTTAAAATAACCTGACTTCTTCCAGACCGTCCCATCGCGGGTCAAGAGGATGGAGCCTCCAAATCCGGAGGCATGTGGCTCGCATCCATTCAGCGCGAGCAAAAGCTGGTCTGCTTTCGTGGTCGAGAAGTGTCCCCGATACGCCGCTCGAAGAGAGAAGGACTCACGAGTGCCGTGTAAATCCGTGTACGAAGGGCACACGGTGCATTGAAAGTGCCCCATTGAATCAATGTTTACCGCAGCATTGTTCTCGCAAACCTGTTGCATCGCTCCGCGGTCCATCAGCTTCTTAGCTGGGATGTCCGGAGGCTGGGATTGAGCGAATACTGTAAGGGCAAGGATCGTGGCGGCGGCGAATTCAATTGCACTCAAATGGGCAACCAGTCCATCAGTGGATTGTAAAAGCTCACAGGTAGCCAATTGGGGGAAATCCGATCAGCCGTTGACCCGATTGCCTTTGCAAAATTCGCTGTGATGCCGACTGTAGAAAATATAAATTCCCAGCCCCAGCGCCAGCCAGATCACGAATCGCAGCCACGTGATGAGCGTCAACCCCAGCATCAGGCCGCCGCAAAGAGCCACTGATATAAGCGGAAACCACGGCACAAAGGGCACGCGGAAAGCGCGTTTGCGACTTGGCTGATTCCGGCGAAGAAAGATCACGCCGAGCGAAACCAACACAAATGCAAACAGCGTTCCAATGTTGGCGAGGTCGGCGGCGTCGCCTATATCCACAAGGCCAGCGGGAATGCCAACCGCAAAGCAGGCAATCCATGTAGACCAGTGTGGCGTTTTATATTTCGGATGGACAGCCGAAAATAACTTCGGCAAAAGGCCGTCGCGCGACATGGCGTACCAGATGCGCGCCTGCCCATACTGAAACACGAGCAACGACGAGATCATACCTGTCAGAGCACCGATCACGATCACCGATCGAAAGAACGGATGCACGCCGAGATGCTTCATGGCGTAAGCGACCGGGGCGTCTGCGGCTTCGCCGGAGACGAAGGTCGTGTATCTCATCATGCCAAGCAGCACGAGCGCGACTCCGACATACAAGACCGTGCATACAATCAGCGACATGATGATGCCGAAAGGGAGGTCTTTCTGCGGGTTGCGCGATTCCTCCGCTGCTGTGGAAACGGAATCGAATCCAATGTAGGTGAAGAAAACGATTGCGCCGCCGGTGACGATGCCCGCAAATCCGGAGGGCGCAAACGGCGACCAGTTCGCGGGCTTTACCAGCATGCCGCCGACGACCAGGAAAGTCAGGATCGCGCCAATCTTTACCGCAACCATGATGTTGTTAGTTTCAGCGGATTCCTTTACGCCACGCACCAGTAACAAAGTGAGAATAAATACGATCAAGAATCCAGGCAGATTGAAGTATGCGCCTGTCCATTGCCCGGAAGCCCAGACAGGGCTCGCCCACTTGACGGGCAGATGAATGCCGAAGGCCGCAAGTTGCGCATTGGTGTAACCGGCAAATCCCACGGCGACGGCCACGTTGCTGACGACATATTCAAGGATCAAATCCCAGCCAATGATCCACGCAAAAATTTCACCGAGCGTTGCGTACGAGTAGGTGTAGGCGCTGCCCGCAATCGGAATCATCGAGGCCAGCTCGGCATAACACAGTCCAGCAAAACTGCATGCAATCGCGACCAGGAAAAACGAAATTGCAATCGAAGGACCGGCCGGCGGACGACCATGCATGAGCGCGCCCGCGGTGCTGCCCGTGCGGACAAAATTCACGATCAGGTCGAGCGCCTGCGCATGCAGGATCGATGGCGCCTGAAAGTATTCGCCGGCGGCCGCGGTTCCGGTGAGCACGAAGATGCCCGAGCCGATGATCGCGCCAATTCCAAGCGCAGTCAGCGACCACGGGCCCAGCGTCTTACTGAGCCGGTGTTCGGGACTGTCGGCTTCCGCAATGAGCTTGTCGATGGATTTACAGCAGAGAAGCTGGTTGCCTTGCCGCGCGGCTGTGCCGCCTTCGGTGACGGATTGAGCCAAGAGACCGTCTCCTTCAGATCCTTTTCAAATGCGAGATACTCGAAGGCACGGGCATAAACACCCGTGCCTCCATGATCGACTGAAGCCGCACCCTAAACGAATCGCTCGTAGCCGAGGTTCGAAGCTTCTTTTACCGCTTGGCCTGGCCGCGCACCATCTTCTTCACTTTGCGCTTTTTCGAGCCGCGCGCGTAATCACGGGGCTTTTTCGGTTTTTCCACCTTAGTCTTCTTACGCGCGGTGCGCTTGGCTTTCTTGCGTTCTTCTTTACCTAGTTTCTTAGTATCTGCCATGAATGTTTTCTCTTCTCGATTTTGTAATTTGGTAGTCGGGTAATTTTGCGATTTGCCCCGCGAAACAAGGGATGAAAATTGCAAAATTACTCGATTACAAAATTACCAAATTCTCTTCAAGGTTTCTCCAGCTGCGCGTACTTCTCCACTAATTTCTTTAAACCGAAGCGAGGGAATTGTACCGTAATCTTCGCATCTTCCCCATCCCCTTCGCGCCGAAAAACCGTTCCCTCACCATATTTCGGATGCTTTACCTTCTGTCCCGGCCGGAATCCGCGCTTGCCTGTAGGCTCTTCCACCGGTACTTTGGGCGCGCTGAACTTCTTGCCGCGCGAGCCAAAAAACTCGGCGATGTTGTCGATTGAGTTGTAGCTTTGCAGCGGCCGCGCCGGCTTTGCCTTGACTCTGCCCGGATCCCAAGTCGCACTCTGATCCTCGTCTTCGTAGGAATAGTGCGTGGTTTCGCGATCATAATTCTGCTTGTGTGGCGCGGACATTCCTGTTCGCGCAAAGCTGCCAGCGGAGGAGACCCTGCGGCGCGATCCGCCTAACTCCTCCACCAACGCCAGCGGAACCTCTTCCAGGAAGCGCGAAGGCACACTCGCTTCAGGCATATCCGTCCCATACCGCCGGCGATACACGGCGCGCGATAGAACCAGGGTGTCCATGGCTCGCGTCATCCCGACGTAGCAAAGCCGGCGCTCTTCTTCGATCTGATCAGGCTCAATCAAAGTGCGCGAATGCGGGAACAGCCCTTCTTCCATGCCGGCGAGAACCACCAGCGGAAACTCAAGCCCTTTCGCGGCATGCAGCGTCATCAATGTGATCTGCGCATGTTCGTCATACTGATCCACGTCGCTAACCAGCGCGGCGTGGTCAAGAAACTGGTCCAGCGTCTCACCGCGGTCACGCGAATCCATCGCAGCATTGACCAGTTCGCGCAGATTCTCAATGCGCGAGTAAGCTTCGGGCGTGTCTTCCTCTTCAAGCAACTTGATGTAGCCGGTGCGATCGATGAGAAACTTGAGAATCTCAGCAGTGTTGGCGGCGGCTCCGCCAGTGCGAAACCCGTCAACCGCTTCCTCCGGCGATGTGGGAGCCGACGACAGTGTGGAAGCCGACGACAGTGTGGGAGCGGGCGACTCGCCCGCTCTCTCCTCAGCTTCATACTCATTCGTTCCAAAATCGAAGCTGAAGTTGGTGGGATTGAAATCGGTGTCCGCATCGAAGCTCTCCGTTTGCGCAATCAATTCAGCGGACAGGGATGCTTCCTCAACCACCGGCGGGGCGCCGGAGCTACTTTCTTTCGCGCTTTCTGCCAGGCGATCTGCGTATGTCCCACCCAGCATGGCCTGCCCATCGACAATCAGATCGCGAAAATTCTTCAGCGCCGTCAGCGCCCGCGCCGTCAGCAGCTGCCGGGAGATTGCTTCGCCAATCGCTCCCCAGAATGACAGTCCCGTCTCCAGCGCCAGCCGCTCGATAGTCTCAATCGTCGTCTTGCCCAGGCCTCGCGCCGGCGTGTTAATCACGCGCAGTAGCGAAACCGAGTCATCCGGATTCAGCACGACCTTCAGATACGAGATCAGGTCCTTGATCTCGGCCCGCTCATAAAAAGAAAATCCACCCACCACGTGATATTTCAGCTGATAACGCCGCATGGCTTCTTCAAAAAGCCGCGACTGCGAGTTCGTACGATAGAGAACCGCCGCCCGCGCGGTCTCGCCATTGTCGAGCGCCTGCTTCACATACCGATTGATCGTGTCCGCGGCAAATAGCGCCTCGTTTTCGCCATCGGGAGCTTCGTAGTAGCCAATCTTGGCTCCGCCCTGCCGCGAGGTCCACAGATTCTTCCCCTTGCGCCGAACGTTATTTGCCACCACTGTCGACGCTGCCTGAAGAATGTTTTGCGTCGACCGATAGTTCTGTTCCAGCCGCACAATTTTCGCTTCGGGAAAATCGCGCTCGAACTCAAGAATGTTGCGGATGTCCGCGCCGCGCCATGAATAAATCGACTGGTCTTCGTCTCCCACTGCGCAAACATTGTGCCGGTCGCCCGCAAGCAACCGCATCAGCTCGTACTGCGGGCGGTTCGTATCCTGATATTCGTCGACGAGCAAATACTGGAATCGCCGATTGTAGTATTCGCGCACCGCCGCTACCGACTTCAACAGACGCGCCGCTTCGAGCAGCAAGTCGTCGAAGTCCATCGCGTTCGCCTTGCGCAGTTCCTTGCGATATTCCTCGTAGACGTGGGCAATGCGCTCGGTCTTCGGATCTGCCGACTGCAGATAAATTTCCTGCGGGTCGAGCATGTGGTTCTTGGCCCACGAAATTCGCGACAGTACGGTGCGCGGCGTTAGCTCTTTGTCGTCCAATCCCAGCCGCGGCATCACGCCTTTGACCACTTGCTGCTGATCGCTCTCGTCGTAAATGACAAAGTTCTTAGTAAGCCCGATCGGTGGCTGTCCCGGCACTGTAGAAGGAATCCGCAAAGCTTCAATATCCCGCCGCAGCACGCGCACGCAAAAAGAATGGAACGTCGAGATGACCGGCTTGGCGATGCTTAACCCACCAACCAGTTTTTCCACGCGCTCGGCCATCTCGCTCGCGGCCTTGTTGGTGAAGGTAACGGCAAGAATCGCCTCCGGCATTACACCCATTCTCTCGATCAGATAAGCAATGCGAAACGTGATGACGCGAGTCTTCCCGCTCCCCGCGCCAGCAAGGATCAGCACCGGGCCTTCGGTAGTCTCAACAGCCTCGCGTTGTTGTGGGTTTAGCTCGTCAAGGAACGACAAAAGGAGTGGCTCCGCAATGCGCTGCTTAGATTCTAAATGATGGACGTACGGACGCCCTCGCCCGTGCAAGCAGGCGGCATCATCGAGAAACAACCGAGTAGACGAACAACCCGATCAATGCCATCGCGGCGAATGTTTCAAACCCAACCCATGCTATGTACTGCCACCTGTTCGCCATTTCGGGCCAGCGCCGCCATGCCTTGCAAAAGTGGAGTGGAATCACAATCACTGTGGATAATACCCAGACGATAGCGATCACAAGCAAGAACCGTCGATTAGTGGTGATCGCGGCCACGATCAGAGACAGGAGTGAAATCGCCCACAACGTTCCCTCGACATGTCGCTTCATGTTGCCAGCCTGAACATCTGCTTATTTATTGTCTCATTCTCGAAGACCAAGATTCCCGGCAGCACGGACGACCTGCACGTGGGTAGTGTCCTAATTTGAATTTCTCAGGCATTGGCAGCGGTCCTCAGCGTGCCGCGAATCCACTCTGAAACACTCTGCCCGGTAGCCTTTGCCAGAGCCTTCATCGCCTTTTGTTCCTCCACTGTCACGCGGACGCGCAGCATTACGTCCTTAGCATTTCCCTTTGGTAGCGTTGGCCGACCGACTCTCTTAGGCTTGGGCGCTGGCATTGTTTCTAAACTCCTGAATGATGAAGGCTCTTACGGCTTTAGCTGGCGATAGCGCTGGATCAATGTGAAGCACCGTGACGTGCTGCTTTGGCTTCGACGGGTCACCTGTATCATGCATCCACGCATAGACTCGGTTGGTTAGCGCGTGGCCATCCAAGCGGAATACTTCGACAACTCCATCCCAAACCGTTTGCCCGTTGAAAACCTCTTTCACTGGCACGCTTTCGGTATGCGTGGCAGTCCCGCCGTGTAGCTTGTGGATCGCCTCGCGCAGTTCGTCGATATAATCTGTCACTTCCCCCTCAATTCGGTATCAATACGGAAACGAACATTCGCATGAATGTCCGTTCTTTCGCGAACCAATGACCGCAACCCAGAAGCGATCTTTTGAAGATCATTGATTGCAGGATAGCTTGGATATTGAATATAGGCCGATTGAGGATTCGTCGTCGCTACATCAAATAGGCCGTGATTGCATTGCGGGCAATTAGCAATAATCTTTTTCGCTTCCTCCAAAGCTGCTATCGGATAGAAGACAGTCGAGCGGCATTGCTGGCATTCCATCTCGATTCCTGCAATATCTTTTGCTTCAATGAAAGTTCTGGTTTCACTAGTCATGCTGCCGCCTCCAAGAGATCGCCCACACTCCAAAAGCTCCCAGTCACGCCGGCGGCCATTGCCGGAGTGCATCGCAGAGTGTTGTGACGCTTTACAAAGTTGTAATATGCGAAGTGCAGCGCAACTGCCGCTTCGAAGTTCTCACGCTTCTTGCTGAATGCCAGCGTCAGGCGAGTCAGGCGGCGCATGTGCAAGCGCGTGGTGGCGTTCAGGCGCTCTATGTAACTGGTAGAGATCAGGCGCTCATCTGGAATCCCGATAACCACCTTTTTCTCAGACGAAACGAACTTGGGAGCGCTGTAGCGGCGATTGTCGCTCACTTCCTCATGCCCGTAAGTCTTGATGATCTGTCCGTAGTCAACAAATTCGCCGAAAGCATTCTGCATCGCAGCTACGTAAGCATTCAGGCCATCCGTCGAAATTTGCACGCGGTAAGCCATCCGATTGGCTACGTCTTGCACAAAGGCTTTTGCCGTAGCCGTATCTCGGTCACCAACCTTGAACGCAGGAACCAGTTTCGTTTCGGCATCAATCGCGCAGAATGTCCATACGCTACCGACCGCCTTTTCGCCTTCGCGAACGTTGCGCTCCTTCTTACCGACAAAGCCCCAAATCTCATCCATTTCAAGGCGATTGCAAGATAGGTTACGCATGGACAAGTCCATGATCTTCGCGCAGCCCTGACCGACCTTCACCCCAAGGCGCATGATCGTATCGCGGTGAACGCCTGTAATCCGCTCAATCGAGCGAATGCTAGAACCTTCGGCCAAAGCTCCAATAACCGCGATTTGCTTGTCGGCGTTGAGTACGTTTGCCATGTCTATTAC
>JBAVYO010000008.1:0-18545 GCA_049698855.1 Terriglobales bacterium | reverse complement strand
TTTCAGGAGTGCGTGTGGCGATCGTCATCTCGGTGGGGCTGGCGACAATTGCGGCGGCAATCGGCGCAGGAGGTTTGGGAGAATTTATCTTTCGCGGCTTAGCGATGGTCGACAACACAGTCATTCTGGCCGGAGCCATTCCAGCCGCACTCCTGGCGCTGGTGGCCGATTTTGGCTTAGGACGGCTGGAGAGGTATCTGCTGCCGCGATGAGGATGCTTCAATTTCGGCTGCGGATTCTGACTCTCGCCGCAATCGCCCTCTTGCTAACGTCTTGTTCGTCGTCTCGCGGCGATCGAATTGTGGTCGGCTCCAAGAATTTCACCGAGTCGTTGCTGTTGGGCGAGATCATGGCGCAGCAGATCGAGGCCCACACGAGTCTGAAAGTTGAAAGGCGCTTTTATCTGGCTGGAACTTACATCTGTCATCAGGCGATTGTGGCCGGACGTATCGACATATATCCCGAATACACTGGCACCGCGCTGACTGCCATCCTCAAGGAAACGCCGAATCGCGATCGGGAAGGCATTTTTGAGCGGGTAAAAAACGAATATGAACATCGATTCGGGCTGACGCTTGGCCCACCTTTCGGTTTCGACGATACATTTGCGATGGAGATCCGCGGCGAAGATGCTCGGCGGCTAGGGATCACGACTCTCTCACAGGCTGCTTCTGTCGCCGGGCAATGGCGTGCCGGGTTTGGCTATGAGTTCATGGAGCGCCCGGATGGATACCGGGGCCTGGCAGCTGTCTACGGCCTGCACTTTGCAGAGGAGCCGCGTGTTATGGATTTAGGGCTACTCGCGCGTGCGCTTAAGGATCACCAGATTGACTTGGCCGCGGGCAACACCACGGATGGATTGATTCCAGCCTGGGGTTTGTTTGTGCTTAAAGACGACCGGCATTATTTTCCTCCGTATGAGGCGGTGCCAGTAATTCGCAAGCAGACTCTGGAGCAGCATCCGGAGCTTTCCAAAGTGCTGGCCGAGTTAACGGACAAGATCTCCGACGAAGAGATGCAGCGCCTCAACTACGCGGTTGATGGTCAGCACCGCGACCCGAAAGAAGTTGTGCGGGAATTCCTAAGAAGCAAAGGACTCTTACAGTGATTTGCCCGGCCGGAGCCTCGGCGAGAGTTAACGCCACGCTCCCTTAACGATGGACCGCCTCATCCCGAATTGCAGTCTCCGGGCTGAGTTGAAAGTCACCCGATCCCCCAAGGCTCACTATGCTCTCGACTTGCGCCACGCGCGCAAGTTCACCGTGCTCATCACCATGCAGAAGACGTTGGCGGGAATGAAGCCCAGTTGCCCCGTCCTTAACCCGATGACACACACAATCACGCTATTGACCGCAGCCAGTGCCCAGCCTTCCCAGCATCGCCGCCCGACTAAAATTGTGGACGCAATGGTGAAGACGCAAGATAAGTAATCAAGTCGCAACACGAATAGAACTCCTCTAAAACCATTGTGTGCGAAAGACGAGGATTTGAGATGTGATTATGCCCCTGCGTTATGTGACGGAGGTCACTTGAACGAGATCAGGACGCTCGTTTCTTCCCGTGACAGTTCAGAGGTATTCAGCGGTGCGGAACGACCCTCGCGCGACAACCCATCGTGCAACAACCGACGATTGCAGATTGCTGCCGAACTTCACTCAGCGAGTTGTTTCGGCATGGGGTTAATTGTTTGTGATAAAACGTTTTATTAACCGACTTTTGGCAAAAAAATATCCGGTGCGCTCTGCATTCATGAAGTACGTTTCCTATCAAGAAAGGAAATTATGCTCTACAGAAGATTTGGATGGTGTCTGGCGGCAGTTGTTTTCGCAGGATTGTTCCCTCAAGCAGGCGCGCAACAAGTGGTGGTGGACGTTACGCCATCGCATGTTGCCAACACCTTCAGTCCTCCGCACTCGCTGGGTGCGGCGATTGACCGCCTGCGCACCGGAACTCCCGACAAGCTACTGAATCCTCCTCTGCTGAATGAGATTCTTTCCGCTGGGTGGCAGACGGTCACTTACCGCCAAAACACCGAACTCATGGTGGAGGCCTGGCACTGGAATGCGCGGGGCACCTGGAGCAACCCTGAGAAACAGGAAGGCTACTTCGCCGGCAGCGCGAGTCCGACTGAAGAGATGATTCATAGTTCCTGGGCTTATCCACTGCCGCATCGGGGCTTCAGCCGGGGCGACGGCAACGGCTGGTCGCGGCTCACCGACGGCGATCTCAAAAGCTATTGGAAAAGCAATCCGTATCTCACCAAGGCGTTTACGGGCGAGGCCGACTCGCTACATCCGCAGTGGATCATCATCGATCTGGGCAGCAAGATTGGCATGAATGCCATTCGCATCGCGTGGGCCGATCCTTACGCGCGCAGATACTCCATACAATTCTGGACCGGCGAATTGGAGCCCTTCTACGACGGCACGACCAAAGGCACATGGCAGACGTTTCCGCTGGGCAATATTACGGAGGGCAAAGGCGGGACGGTCACGCACAAACTTGTATCGTGGATGATTCCCGTCCGCTACCTGCGGATCTGGATGACCGAATCCTCCAACACCTGCGACACTCATGGCTCGTCCGACATTCGCAACTGCGTGGGATACGCCATCAACGAACTCTACGCCGGCGCTCTCTCCGCCGACGGCCAGTTCAACGACTATGTCACACACTTCCCCAGCCGGCACCAGACGGTCACATGGCCCTCGTCCGTCGACCCATGGCACGCCGCGTCAGGTCTGGATAAATCGCGCGGCGACCAGGTCGGTTTTGATTTCTTCTTCAACAGCGGCGTGACCCGCGGCCTGCCGACGATGGTTCCTATCGCCATGCTTTATTCCACGCCGGAGGACGCTGCTAATGAAATTGCCTATCTATATAAGCGCAAATACCCCATTTCAGGGATTGAAATGGGCGAAGAAGCGGACGGACAGCACATGCTGCCCGAGGACTACGGCGCGCTCTATATCCAATTCGCTACCGCAATTCACAAGCTCGTGCCCGAGGCGAGGCTCGGTGGGCCGCCATTCGAGGGAACTCTTGGCGATGTTGAAGTCTGGCCGGATGCAAACGGCAAGGTTTCCTGGCTGGGCCGTTTTGTGGACTATCTGAAAGCGCACGGACGCCTGAGCGATTTTAGTTTCTTCTCGTTTGAGCACTATCCCTACCAGGATCGTCCGACGTATTCGTGGACCGATCTGTACCTCGAGCCCGGTTATGTGAGCCACATCGTGCAAGTTTGGAAAGACAACGGGCTTCCACCCAACATTCCATTCTTCATGACCGAGGGCAACATTGGAGGCGGCGCTGGACCGTCCACTGTGAAAGGCGGATTGTGGCTGGCGGACTATGTCGGCTCCATGATGGCCGAAGGCGCGGGCGCTACCTACTACTTTCACTACATGCCCGTTTATGAGGATCCCAGTTTGTTGATCGTGGACAAGGATTTCAACCTCAAGGGGCATCCGCCGCAGTTTTTCGCAGCCCAGCTGATCACCAAAGAATGGGTGCAGCCCGTGGATGCGCCTCACCGCCAGTTCAAAGCCTCGAGCGACGTGATCGACGCCGCCGGCAACGTGCTGGTCACTGCGTATGCGGTGGAGCGTCCGGACAAACAGTGGTCGGTGATGCTGGTTAATCGTGACGAGCACAACGATCACGTGGTGAAGGTTGTTTTCTCCGATTCAGAGTCGAAACAGGAGAGGCACCTTACGGGTGCCGTGGCGCGCATCACGTTTGGATCGAATGAATATCAGTGGCAGCAGGAAGGGGAAGGTGGACACGCCGCCCCTGACGGGCCGCCGTCCCGTTCGACGGTTGAGAGCCAGTCCGGCACGCTCTACCAGTTGCCGAAGGCATCAATCACCGTCTTGCGTGGAACACTCGGCCCATGATTGGAGGATATGGGCCTAGAGTCCAGTTTGTTTGGGAATATGACGAAAAATTGGAACAAGAACCTCTGCTGAAGACATAGAAAAAAATGCATCCAGCCTGCTGCAAGTAGATTCAGATAGAACTAGCGTTTCGAGTGGGGTCGAGCGCGGACACTGGGCAGGCACGTAAGGGTGGCGATCTCTTCGAGAGCGCATCCTCGAACGAGTCGCAGTTGAATACTGCGGATATGCCTGCGAAATCTTACCCGATTAGAAGCCAGCGATGCAGGCGGCCGAGTAAGGTCTATCCGGGCTTTCCGCACTGGAGTGCCGGCAAACGAATGCGGTCGAGATCGATGCGGACATTCTTGCGTTCTCGGAGCAACGGCAACAAGCGGCGGTGTAAGTATGGAACCGCAAATGCCAAACCTCATCTGAAATGAAGTTGTGTTTTGGAAAAAGGGGAGAAGCCTTGAGTCACGAATGGAGTCGCACCTTTCTGCTGGCCGGAGTCTTGATTTGTGGTGCAGCAACGTCTCTGGCGCAAACCGAGAGCGCCCTTCCGAGCAATCCGGGCCAAGCCATCCCGGGCACGGGCGGGGTGAGCGTGTTTGCCGGCAGCGTGCCGGCGAAGTTGGTTCCAGGAGTGTTGCCGCTTTCGTTGCCGGACGCCATCGGGCGCGGGTTGAAACAAAATCTCGGACTGCTGCTTTCGGGCGCGGATATCCGTTCGGCTCGCGGACAACGCTGGGAGCAACTAAGCTCTCTGCTGCCGCATGTGACGGCGACGCCTTACGTGGCGGAGACGAAGCTCAATGTCGATGAGCTCGGCTTTGCGGGACTGGCTACGCTCTTGCATATTTCGCCAGCGATCGGGCCGTTTTCTTATTTTGACGCGCGTGCTTCCGTATCCCAAACCTTATTCGATTGGAAGTCGGTCAACGCTACGCGCGCGGCTAGTCAGAGCCTGCATTCGGCCAGCTATACCTTCAAGGACGCTCGCGATCTGGTGGTGCTGGCAGTGGGCTATACCTATTTGCAGGCCATCGCCGACGCAGCTCGCATTGAAACGGCGGAAGCGCAGGTAAAGGCGGCACAGGCAATCTACGATCAGGCAACGGACCAGGTGAATGCCGGTACCTCGCCGGACATCGACGGGCTGCGCGCCAAGGTCGAAGTGCAGACGCGGCAACAACAGTTGATCCAGGCGAAGAATAACTTCGCTATTCAGAAGCTGACGGTGGCGCGCGTGATCGGGTTGGCTCCGGGGCAGGAATTCGAATTCACCGACAAAGCGCCTTTTCAGCCGTTCGACGGCATCACGGTGGATGAGGCTCTGAAGCGCGCTTATGCTTCGCGTTCCGATTACCAGGCGGCGATGAATGACGTGCGTGTAGCGGAATATTCGCGCAAAGCGGCGCTGGGCGGCTATCTGCCTTCACTTGCGCTTAACGCGGATTATGGTTTGGGAGGTGGGCATCCTTCCACGGCAACGCCGGTCGCCGATGTGCGCGGAACTGTGACGATTCCGATCTTTCAGGGCGGCAGCGTTCACGGTGATGTTCTAGAGGCCGATGCGAGACTCGAACAAAGTCGCGAGCGGCTGGAAAACCTGCGGGCGCAGATCGATTCCGACGTGCGCGCGGCATTGCTGAACCTGCAGTCATCGGCGGAGCAGGTGAACGTAGCACGCAGCAACATCGACCTAGCGGAGCAGACGCTGGTACAATCCCGCGATCGTTTCAGCGCGGGCGTCACAGATACGGTGGAAGTGGTGCAATCGCAAGAGGCAGTGGCTAGCGCTCACGAACAGTACATATCGAGTCTCTATAACTATAATTTTTCAAAAATTTCCCTGGTTCGTTCTCTGGGCATTGGTGAAGAGGGCGTCAGGGAATACTTCAAAGGAAAATGAACATGGCGGAAGCAAACCCACCCCGTTCAGCACCTGACGCAGGCAAGGAACCTGCGGCCGATTCACCCTCTATTGAGGCATCGCCCTCCGCGGACAGGGAGTATAAGCCGGTGCGGCGAAATCCCCATCGGCGCAGAAATGTCCTGATTCTGGTCGTGGTAGTCGTTGTGCTGGTCGCGGGGATTTTCTTGTGGCGCTGGCTGAACAGTTATGAATCGACCGACGACGCGCAGGCGGATGTTCATCTTTATCCGGTGAGCGCGCGGGTTTCGGGTTACGTGGTTCAGGTCAACGTCGGCGACAACCAATGGGTGGAAAAGGGCACCGTACTGGTCGAGATTGACCCGAAGGATTATGAGGTTGCGGTGGCGCAGGCGCAAGCGAATCTCGTCAACGCGGAAGCTACCGCGCAATCGCTGAATATCACGGTGCCGATCACTTCCGTGAACACTTCCAGCCAACTGAGGTTCACCGCGTCCGGAGTGGAGGACGCGAATGCCGGAGTCATCGCCGCCGAAAGGCAACTGACCGCCGCTCATGAGCAACTGGTGGCGGCGGAGGCGAACGATGTGAAGGCGCAAGACGATCTCCACCGGTATAAGTTGCTGGTCGACAAGCGGGAAGTATCGCAGCAAATCTACGATCAGGCGCTGGCCACGGCTAAATCGAGCACCGCAACGGTAGCATCAGCGCGCGCCAGTGAGTCGGCAGCGGAGCAATTCGTGCAACAGGCCCGCAGCCGCGTGGCACAGGCCGAGGCAAACCACAAATATGCGGAGACGGGGCCGCAGCAAGTTTCGTCGACTCAGGCTCGGGTACGGGCCGCGATTGCCGATGTGGAACAAAAGCGAGCGTTGCTTGAACAGGCGGAACTAAATCTCTCGTACACGAAAATCGTCGCGCCGGTCACCGGGGAAGTGAATAAGACGGTGGTGGTTGGCATGAACGTGCAGGATGGGCAGCAACTGCTTACCGTGGTGCCGCTTGATGAAGTGTGGGTCACTGCCAATTTCAAAGAGACGCAGCTTAGGCACATGCAAGTTGGACAGAAAGCGGAGATTCATGTGGATTCCAGCGGCCGCACTCTAAAGGGCCACGTGGATAGCGTTGCGGGAGCAACAGGCCCGTTGTTCAGTTTGCTTCCGCCTGAAAATGCCACCGGAAATTACGTGAAGATTGTGCAGAGGATTCCAGTGAAGATCGTACTTGAGCCGGGAGAGAACAAGGATCGGCGGCTTCGGCCCGGCATGAATGTAGTGCCGGATGTGTATCTGCAATGAGTGCCGCTACGCTCACACTCGACCAGGAGGTTTGGCGGCCCAAGTACAACCCTTGGCTGATCGCGGTGGTCGTGGCTTTGGCGGCATTCATGGAGGTGCTCGACACCAGTATTGCTAACGTGGCGCTGCCGTATATGGCCGGAAATCTGGGGGCTAGCAACGACCAGAGCACTTGGGTGTTGACTTCTTATCTGGTTTCGAATGCCATCATCCTGCCGATTAGCGGCTGGCTTGCGAGCACACTCGGACGGAAGCGCTTTTTCATGTCCTGCCTGGCTGTTTTCACTGTGAGTTCTTTGCTGTGCGGCATCGCGCCTAGTCTGGGCTTTCTTCTTCTCTTCCGCGTATTGCAAGGCGCGGGCGGCGGCGGACTGCAGCCGATGGCTCAGGCCATTCTGGCGGATACGTTTCCCCCACAGCAACGCGGGCTGGCATTTGCGCTGTATGGCATCACAGCCATCATGGCACCTACCATCGGGCCAACGCTGGGCGGGTGGATCACCTTTAACTATTCCTGGCGGTGGATTTTTTTTATTAACTTACCGGTCGGCATGGTCACCTTGTTTCTGGTGCGACGCTTTGTCGAAGACCCTCCTTATTTAAGCCGGCTGAAATCGGCTGGGGTCAAGTTGGACTACATTGGGATTGCGCTCCTGGCGCTCGGCATCGGGGCGTTGCAAGTGCTGCTTGATAAAGGGCAGGAAGATGATTGGTTCGGCTCGCACTTCATCACAACTCTCGTTGTCATTGCGACGGTATGCCTGATCTCGCTGGTGATCTGGGAGTTGTATCAAAAAGCGCCGATCATCGACATGCGCATGTTCAAGAGCTTTAACTTCGCGAGTTCGAGCCTGATGATGTTCATGCTGGGCATCATGCTGTTCAGCAGCCTGGTGTTGATGCCGCAATTTTTGCAGACGCTGGTGGGGTACACGTCGCAACTGGCGGGGCTGGCACTTTCGGCTGGAGGCGCTGTTTTGCTGATTGAGATGCCGATCATGGGTCAACTGACAACGAAGATCCAGGCACGCTACCTGATCGCTTTCGGCTGGCTGGCGCTGTCGATCGCCATGTTCTATTCCACAAAGCGAATTGACTTGCTGATAAGCTTCAGCGCGGCTACGTGGCTGCGCATCACCCAGGTGATTGGCTTGGGATTCCTGTTTGTCCCGATTACGCTGGTGGCGTATATCGGAATCGCGCCGGAGAAAAATAACTCGGTCGCGGGCATCATCAATTTCATGCGCAACATGGGAAGCAGCGTGGGAACGTCTTTGGTTACGACATTGATTGCGCGGCGTTCGCAATTTCATCAAGCGCGACTTGTACAGAATGCGCGGATCGATAACCCTAATTTTGTGAATGCGGCCGGCGGCTTGAGTCATCAACTGGCAACCGCCGGTGTCGGCCGGCATGAGGCGCAAATTACGGCGTATGCCCGAATTTATCAATCGCTGCAAGCGCAGGCGGCCAGTCTGGCATACATTGATACTTTCATGGTGCTTTGCGTGGGGGCGGGGATCATGTTCGGTCTGGCTTTTGTTTTGAAGAAGAATGATCCGGGCGGCGGCGGCGTAAGGGTGGTGGAGTAATGACGAGGTCAGAGGTAAGAGGTTGGATTGCAGAGGTTAAGATACCGTGGCGCAAAGGGCGTCGGCGATCCCCGGACTTTACTTCTGCAATCTGACCTCTAACCTCTGACCTCCATAGGGGCAGAACGCAGTCATGCTGGAAATTAAACTTATTCTTTGTCCCATCGATTTTTCGGAGTTCTCGGTTCGTGCGTATCGGCATGCGTTATCGCTGGCGGAGCATTACCGGGCGAAGGTGGTGGCGCAGCATATCGTCGAGCTGTCGCGATATCCTTATGCCGACTACGCTGCCTCATCCGGAGACTACGCGGAGTTCTGCCGGACGCTCGGCGAGGGCGGCAAAGAACAACTGCGCGAATTCGTGAAGAAGCACTTCCGCGGTGAAATTCAGCCGGAGTTGGTGGTGCATGAAGGAGTGGCGGCAGATTGTATTCTGTCGCAGGCGCAGGCGCAGAAAGTGGATTTGATCGTGATGGGAACGCACGGACGGCGAGGATATGACCGCTTCGTGCTGGGGTCAGTGACGAATCGAGTCATGCGCAAGACCCCGTGCCCGGTGCTGGCGGTATGTAAGGCGCCGCAAGAGCCGGCCTCCGCGGATATTGGCGCGCGTGAAGCGCGGGGCCACCGCTTAACCCGAGTTCTTTTCTGCACGGATTTTTCGGAGAATTCAGAGCGGGCTTTGAGTTATGCGATCTCGGCGACCGAGGAGTACGACGCCGAGCTTACGCTGCTGCATGTGTTGGAGGACGCTCCAATTGCGGGCAAGACGGAAGAAGCTATGGCGAAGGTGGCCGCACAACTCGATCGATTGCTTCCGGCGGAGGCGCGCAAGAGGCTCAAGATCAAGACGGTGGTGCGTGTCGGAAAACCGTATCAGCAGATCATTCAACTCGCCCAGGAGTCGCGAGTCGATGTGGTGGCCATGGGAGTGCGCGGGCGAGGCGCATTGGATATGGCGGTGTTCGGTTCGACGACTTATCGGGTCCTACAGTTGGGGCCGTGCCCGGTTCTCGCCGTCCACATTTGAGGTGGTCGCCTATGATCAAAATCATCACTATCGAACGCGAGTACGGATGCGGGGGCGGTGAAATCGCGCAACTGCTGGCCCAGCAACTCGGCTGGAAGCTTTGGGATCAGCTGCTGACCGAGGAAATCGCGCGCTTGGCGGATTGTCCCAAGGCGGTGGTTGAAGGGCGGGAGGAACGACCCGATCCGCTGTATTACCGGCTCTTCAAATCATTTCTGCGGGGGAGTTATGAGGGAAGCCTGAACGCGCACAAGCTCAAGCTGGTGGACAGTGAATGCATTCTGAAGTTTACCGAGCAGGTAGTGCAGAACGCGGCGAAAACGGGGAACTCGGTCATCGTCGGACGAGGGTCGCAGCAGTTTCTGAGGAACCGCAAAGACACGATGCGCGTGTTTCTGTACGCCGCGAGAGAAGCTAAAGTTCGGCGGCTGCTGGCTCGCGGCAAGAGCGAGAAGGAAGCTGAGCAGCTCGTGGACACCGTAGACCGCGAGCGCGTCGATTTCATCCAGAAGTATTTCAACGTCGAATGGCCGGATCGCGCCATCTACCACTCGATGATCAATACCGGGATCGGCGATGAGGCCGTCGTTCACATAATTCTGGATCTTATGAAGACGCTCGATGCATCCTCCGCCTGAGATCTGATTCAGAAGATCCTCGCTCTCCCAATGGGTTGTGGAACAGTTTTCGAGTTGAGCGATGAAAGAAGGCCGTTCTGATTTTTCAACTTCTACGAAAGTCCTCGTCTTGTGACGAGATAAACCGCAAAGCTTCCCAGCCAATGACTGCCCTCGTAATGCTCACCTGTCACTGCCGCGAGACCAGCCCGCCTATGTGCCTCGCCACTCGCCATGATCGACGGCAGCCGCTTGTCGTTCTTCGGTAAACCAGTGGCGATTCCTTCCAGCATCCATGCTCGGCTGAGATTGAGCCCATCTAGGTGCGCCAGCTTCGGATCGCTCGGATCAGGCGATACAACGGGCTGCAACCATTTACCCGTGCCCAACGTAGAAATTTGGGGCATGAATGTTCCGAGCCAGCGTGCGAACTCCTGGCTCGACAGTACACGACGCATCAGGTCCGCTTCGCCGAGGCATGGCGATAGAAAATCCTCGCCTGAAGGTTCATACGCCAGCGGACAGTCCTTGTCACCGAGGTAGAACTGCTTGGCTTTGGACACGACTAATTCAACGAACTTCTGATCGCCGCTGCCGTGCGCGTAATCGAGCATCAAACCGAGCGCGAAGGCGGTCTGATCGTGCTCGCCGATCCGCACCGGATGGGAGAGTTTCGGCAGCCAGTTGTTCAGCCGTTCCAGTACGACTGTCTCAAGCGGACGCAGGTTTGCCGCCATCTCTTTAGCTTGCGGATCATCCCACTCCTTGAGTTCCGCGGCCAACTGCAAAAGCCAAGCGAGTCCATAAGGGCGCTCAAAGCTGGTGCGTCCTTCTCTCCTGAGATATGCAGCCTCCTGCACGATGTTTTCTGCGGTGAGGCTCTGCCGCAATGCCTCGCGAGCGCCCGGAACAAATGGTGCATCGGGAAACGTCCTGACCAAGCGAACGAGGAGCCAATGCCCGTGGACGGAAGAATGCCAGTCGTAGCAGCCATAAAAGGCAGGCGTCAATTTTCGTGGCGGAGCGGCATCTGCATCGCTATTCAAGGTGTGGCTAATGTGATTTGGATACTCTTTGTGGACGCAGGCGAGTGCGAGATTGGCAAACCGCTCCGCAGCGTTGATGTCGAACTTCGGGGGCATAGCGGTCGTCTCAGCACTCGCAATGTTCGCACCAAACAGCAAAAGCATAGCGCAAAGAGTCGAGTTCATCGTCTTGCCCCTCTAATCCAAGTCCAGTTAGGGCACAGCTCAGGCGAGTATAAACGGGTTCACCTTTCCAGCGACTTGCGATCCCAGTCGCCGAGGGTGGCGCCAGCTTCGTACGTGGAACGGCAAAACTCCAGAATCGACTGCGTCGGAGAGTCGGATTTGCGCACGTCCTCATACATGAGCAAAAACTCTCCAAGTTTCTTTTCATAGCGGGCAGTCGCGGGATGGATCGCGGCGTCTCGGAACCCCGGCGGCTCGGGCGCCGTGTAGGAGTAAAACGCCGCTCCTCTCACATCTCCACCACCCGGCCAAAACCCAACACTGCACACTTCGTGCGAATAAGCCTCACGCGTTATAGCGTCGGCACCCGCACGCTCGGGCGCCCTGCGCCCTGAAAAACGGCTCACTGCAAGGTCAAAACTTCCCCAGAAAAAATGCACTGGGCTCGACTTGCCGATGAATTCCGACCGGAACTGGCCGAAGACAGTATCCACAGACAACAAAATCCGCCAGAATTGTTCGACCGATTCCGCGTCGTAAGAATGATGCTCGCGATCCTCATCGAAAGCGATCGGGTTGGGCACCTCGACCGGCATGCGCCAGATTTTGACTTCGATTCCGGCAGAACGAAGCATTTCCATAAACTCGCGATAAAACTCTGCCACCGGGCGAGGTGAAAGAGGAAGACTTTGCACCGTTCCATCGCTGGTCTCGAGCACAAGCTGGTGACTGATGAAGTCAAACCATAGCTCGAAAGACCGCTCCCCATACGGAATGCGCGAAGTCGTCAAGCCACGCGCCTTCACATACAGCGGTACGTTCCACCAGTGGTTCACAAGGGGAGTAAGAGCCAGACGAACTTTCCCCACCATCTGGGTCCACATATGAAGAGTGGCGCAGGAATCTTCCCACGAGTCCAGCGGCAGGCTGGGCCAGCATTCCGGTCGATCGGCAGGCAAGGGCATGTGATTCCCAACCGTTGAGATCAATGCGAGTTGAAAATTGACCCAATCCGATGATACCGCCGCATGCCGTCTGCTAGGGTTGTTTAAATCAGGCGTGGGTGTTGAAAAACTCGTTTTCTTGACCGCCGGTCAATGAGCGATATTGAGATGTTACGCCAATCATCGTGCATCAAGCCGCTGGTACTTCTCCGTCTGGGGGTTGATCCGAAACAGTGCGGCGTTAATATCAGCCGTCATGTCGGGACACTTAATCTCCGTTTTTATAGTGAGTGTCCTGCCGTCGGCAGAAAGCCTCCACTTCTCGATCGTGTCGAAGCGAAGAGACGGTAAATTCGCTTTCGGGGGTGAAGCCACCACCGATTCCAGTACAAGCATGTCGCCTTTCAGTTGCGATTTGCACCTCCCGCGCACGCCCGCTTCTGTCGTGTAGTCACCCTCACTGCCGTAGAGTGGAAAGCTGTTCGTAACGGATTTGTCTCCGTATACTCGCGTGACCTGTACAGTCGAATCGGTCTGGACGACACGCAACGAGGCCGTTGGCGCTTTGTCCCCTTTCTTCTGCTGGGTAGCATAATTACCGGAGAAGTCGGCCTTGGCCGCCGCGAATGCGATAGTGGCAAGAAAAATGACAACTACGAATAGCTTCTTCATTTCGGTCCCAAACAAAATGACTACAAACCTCATTCACAGAAGGACTCTACGCTGAAACAGCTGGACTTGCCACGATGATTGTCGAAATCAGGCGATAGCCCTCAAAACCCTTATTCCTAAAATCGGGATACGCCAGAAACGAGAACGTCTGCGCAACACCGGCCAGAGCCAAGCATGTCCAAGCGTTCCGCGATGTCTGGTCTCTATGCTTTGAGGCAATAGCACCCGCCACAATCAACGACACAAACGCGGCGAACATAAGAGGAATTCAACAAGTGACCCTATCGAGCATCGCCAACCATTGAATCTGCGCCACCTGGGTTCATAAGCCAGCCGACTTGACGGCTGCAATTTTTGCAGATTGACAGTGCGACCTCCTCGCAAACAACGCGTCGCTTGGATTTGTGAATAAAGGGCAAGGGATGCGTGCCGCCCGGTCTGCGGGCGTCTTTTCTTTTGCATCAAGCGGTGCGGTAACTTCTGCTAACAGGCGATAGGTCTTATTGCGGGTCTTTAGTTGGATTTCTCTCCTCGCCGAGGACCAGCCAGAGATGGCTGCATGTAGCTTACCGGGCTCTGTTTTCCACTAGCGCCTTCTGAATTGCCCTCTCCGCCAGGGGCGCCATGATTTTATACCCGGCATCGTTCGGGTGCAGCCCGTCGTCAGCCAGAGAGCGCTTCAGCATGCCTCGATCGTCCACTAACGCGCTGAAGTAGTCGAGATACACGAGGCGGTTCTTGGCGCAGTAGTCTTTGAGCCACTTGTTCAGCGCCAGGATTCTATCGCGCGGACGCGCCGCAAAAGACTCCTCAGCATCGTGCGTGTAGTTGTGCACGGGGAGGACGGACGCAAACACCATCCGGATGCGGTGCGCGCGCGCCAGTTCGGCCATGGAAGCGTAATTGGCCTCGATGTCCTCATTAGACGTGGGCCCGGTCACGCCGGCGATGTCGTTGGTGCCCGCCAGCATGACGACCACCTTGGGGTGCAGATCAATCACATCCTGGCGGAACCGCACCAGCATCTCGGGCGTGGTCTGGCCATCGATGCCGCGGTTGATATAAGGCTTGCCAGGAAAATAGTCGGGTAACTTCCAGCCGTCGGTGATGGAGTCGCCAAGAAATACGACTCGTTTTTCGGCCGCCGCAGGCGGCGCGAGCGCAGTGTCTGCCTGCCGATAGCGTGCCAGTTGCCCGAAGTCGTCGGTATAGATCGCAATCCGCGACGCTCGGTACTGATCCAGTTCAGCGAAGCCCGAGGACGGGATGGAAGGAGCGGGTTGTTGGGCCAGGGCTGGAAAAGAGAGAAGGGTTGCGAATAGTGGTCGCCATATAGTGCGGATGATCGGCTGTAGCTTCATGTTCTCCTCGGAAATCAGGATACGCCAACGTCACAGCGGCTCGACAGTTCTGTATCAACAAATGTAGTCTTTGGTGAGATTCGGAGACGGCTCGATCAGTGTTCAGGTGCGTGGTGCGGATCACTCGGCGACCGGCTGCCATTTGGGGATGCTACGGTTCATGCTGAACCGGGGGTATGCCTCAATCGGACATTTCGACTTCGTCCAAACCGACGCGAAGGACAAACGGGGGCGCCACCCGGGGCGCCGTCGCCATTCCGAATAACACGTCGGGAAACTTCGGTGCACCGACGATCTGGGAATTCAAGGTGGCCGATGAATCCAACGTTACCACGGCCGATATAAAGAGAAGAGGTCGGCAAGCCGCGTGCCCGACAGCCCCTGCTTTTGTTGTCTACGAAGCCATCGGCCTGAAAGCATGGCTGACATTCCGGGCCGTTGCCCGATCGACTACGTAAGCGCTCGCAACGATCTTTCATTCAAGAAGCTGAAGCAGGGTGCCCAAAGATTACGATGAAGGAATTGTCCGGCATCACCGAAGAGCGCGCCGCAACCAAGTGGCATCACTCGATCAAGGCCTTCACTGACAGGCGCGTGCTACAGGTATTGGCGCTCGGGTTCGCCAGCGGCCTGCCGCTCCTGCTCACTTACTCGACTCTATCAGCGTGGCTTGCGACAGCCGGTGTGCGGCGCGCAACGATCGGCGCCTTCGCTCTGGTCGGCACGCCCTACGCATTCAAGTTCCTGTGGTCGCCGCTGATTGATCGCCTTCCGCCACCGCTGCCATTGGGGCGGCGGCGCGGTTGGGGAATCACGATCCAGATCGTCTTGATCGTCGCCATACTCGGCCTGGGATCGTGCAATCCACGGCACAACCTGCCTCTGATGGGCGCCCTGTCGCTGCTCGTCGCGTTTCTGTCTGCGAGCCAGGATATCGTCATTGATGCTTGGCGCGTGGAGGTCCTGGAGATGGACCTCCAGGGTTCCGGTGCGGGCATGATCCAAACCGGCTACCGGATCGCCATGCTGGTTTCCGGAGCGGGATCCCTGGTGATCGCGGCGCGCGCCGGATGGTTCGCGGCCTATGCCACGATGGCGGCGCTGCTCGGCGTGGGAATGCTGGTGTTCCTGTTTGGCCCCGAGCCGAAAGTGGCTGCTGAAAGTGCACATGCCAGAGCCGCCGGATGGCAGGGAGTTCGCCAAACGCTCGCCACCGCAGTGACGGGCCCCTTCACCGATTTCATGCGTCGGCCGCTTTGGCTGGTCATCCTGATCTTCATTGTCGGCTACAAGTTGGGGGAAGCGCTGGCGGGAGTGATGGCAACGCCGCTTTACATCTCGCTCGGGTTTTCGCTCAACGAGATTGCCTCCGTTTCCAAACTGGTCGGGTTCTTTGCGACTGTGGCGGGGGCTCTGTTCGGGGGGATGGGGACGGTGCGGTTTGGTTTCCGGCGCTCGCTCGTCCTATGCGGGGTGCTCCAGTCGGCCGGCAACCTGTTTTATGTGCTGCAGGCTGTAGGTGGGCATCGGCTCGGCTATCTTGCGCTGTGTGTCACTGCCGAAAACGTAACTGGCGCAATGGCAGGGACAGCGTTGGTAAGCTATCTCTCCAGTCTATGTTCGCCCGCCTTCACCGCTACTCAGTACGCGCTGCTATCCTCGCTCGCGTCGGTTGGCCGCACACTGGTGGCATCCTCAGGAGGCGTGCTGGCTGAGAAACTCGGCTGGGTGCCGTTCTTCCTGTTGACCACCGTGGCGACAGTGCCAGCCCTCGTGCTGCTCCTCTGGATCGGGCCGCAAGACGATCTCAGGAATAACAAACTCGACCGAGCCGTCGAACGCACAGACAACACGTCAGGAGGCACGAACCCGTCTTAGCTCTTCAGACGAACAGGATGATGTCGGGACCGAGGTACCCTCCGGGTTGGCGATCAAGTTGAGGCCGCGATGCCTGCGCCTGCCGTGAAACTCGCAATTCGAGAAAGTCGCCTGGTGCCACACAACTCAGCTGCGCAAATCATGCTCTTCAGGGTTGCCAAGGAACGCCAGTATTTGGCGGGTTGATAAGGCAGGGGACCTCGGGCTCGCCCGGCGAGCATCTTGGCATCGGCGCAGATTCGTCACCACAAACGGGCATGGCTCCGTACATTCTCACCCATCTGATCCTGGAATTATGGAGCTATGCCGACTTCCCCATTTCTAATCGGACGTTGATGCTTTCGCCTACTTCGACCTACGATAACCGCTCGGCCCGGCCATCAGACTCCGACAACCACGGCTGGCTTCGCCTCGATCATCCTGGCAACGCTGGCCACCCGCTCATACGACTGCAGCCGGTCTCCAAGCTCATATGTATCGGTCACAACGATCACTTCGCCGGCGCCAGTATCACTTGCCAGCTTTTCTAGCCCCGCCTTCACCGTTGCATTCGACCCCACAATCGCCGCGCGCAGTTTATTCTCGACGGCCGCCCGCTCCCAGTCCTGCCATAGCGGCTCCATGGAATCCACTGGCGGCAACAACTCCACCGGTTGGTTTCGGATCAGCCGCAGAAAGCGCTGCTGCGGTGTCGTGAATAACCGCCGGGCGGCCGCATCCGTCTCCGCTGCAATCACCTGCACTCCAATTATCAGGTACGGTTTCAGGAGCACCTCACTTGGCCGGAAGTGCTCGCGGTAGAGCTGCGCGGCTGCGTACAGATACTCGGGAGCAAAATGCGCGGCGAATGCAAATGGCAACCCCAGCATCCCGGCCAGTCGCGCACTGAAGCCACTCGACCCCAGCAATGTGATCGGCACATTGCTTCCTTGTCCGGGAATTGCTTTCACCACCTGCCCTGGCTTCTCCGGGCCGAGGTATGTTCGCAGTTCATCAAGCAGCGCCGGAAAATCTTCTCCACTCTGCTGCAGATCCCTTCGCAGCGCCCGCATCGTCTGAAAGTCGCCGCCAGGAGCGCGACCCAGCCCCAGATCGATTCGTCCCGGATACAACGCTTCCAGCGTCCCAAACTGTTCCGCCACCACCAGCGGTGCATGGTTCGGCAGCATCACTCCACCGCTGCCCACCCGAATCGTCTTGGTTGCGGCGGCCACGTGCCCAATCAACACCGGCGTGGCCGAGCAAGCCAGTCCAGAAATGGAGTGATGTTCCGCCAGCCAGTAACGCTTGTATCCCAACTGCTCGACGTGCTGCGCCAACTGCACCGACCGGGCGATCGCGCTGCCCGCGGACTCGCCTGCTCGCATGCCCACAAGATCTAGTACCGAAACGGCTAACTGGTTACGCATAGCTGGTTAGATGAACCAGCCGCGCAAGCGATGCGGACCTTACCTCAGAGGAAGCGGCTCAACCGCTTGGCAGGCATCGCTATCGGTTGAATGTCCACTCGCGTCCGTTCGCTTTCAGAACTCTCATCCCGCGCTAGCCGGAGCGAGTGCAATAGTTCGGGGGACAAGGTGAAATACTGCTCGATGTTCATTGGCTCTTTTCGTGTAAAACGGAAAACCGCGTCGCTGGTGTCTTCCAGTCCCTAGGCAGCAATGGCTTCAAACCATCTAACGGCCAGATCAACGCGCCATGAAGCCTCTTCCCGCTTTCGCCTGAAAGCAGGTCTTCAATCCCCCACCACCATCGCGAATACGGCGAGATCTGATGATCCCGATCCTTGCTATCGAATCCAGGAACAGTCTATTTTCATTCCGCGGGACCCTTGCGCTGGGCCTGTCCCTGAAACGGCCGTCCCTCCTCTTGGAGTACCCTTCAGAATTCGAATTTGAATTTTCTTATAGATGGACGAACTCGTCCGCTCAATCTTTAGCAGTCTTCGATCTCCACTTTTCCTCTTGTGTCAGAGAACGCCGGTAGTCGGCTAGGAGTTTCTCGCGATTTAGACGAAGATCCTTTCCCGTCGGCGCCGCCGGATAGGGTCGGTTCCCCATTAGACCTTTCCAGAGAATCCGGTTAAAGGTCCCGCCATCGACGCGATCCGCATCGGTAAAGTCCAGGCCCGCAGTGACGCGAGCCCAGTACCGAGAGTCCGGGGTTGGGT
>JBAVYO010000007.1:0-8177 GCA_049698855.1 Terriglobales bacterium | reverse complement strand
ACCCAGGGGCTTGCATGCTGAACGCGAAGCACCCGATATTCCCTGGTTTTTGCAACGCTCGTTTCCAACTGGTCCAACATATCGGAGGCAAACGCTGCGTCTAAGTTATCTTCCTCGGGACTGATATCGGTGCCTGTTTCCGGGTCTATGCGGCACGCGGAGAGATTCTCCATTATGTATTTCATAACTTCTTCGCGCTTACTAGACGTCAGGCTGAGCAGGCACTCCTCAATCTCAGCCTTGGTCGACTCGGGAGGAAGTTTTCCTATGGTGACTCGCTTTGCGGCCGCCCGCCGGCCTCGGCTTGCCAGGACTCGCGATCGAATGGCCTGCGCCTCCCGAATTGCTTCATTGCTGATTTCCGCCGAGGGCGCAGCCGATTGGAGACAGGTGTCGACTCGCGTTTTATTTCCAAATACGAGGAGACCGTTTTTCTCCGCTACCCAGGAGCCGGCATTGACGTATTCGAGCACGCGGCGCAGGATACGCGAGCGTCTCGACTGATACTGAGTCGCTGGGCTTCCGGTTTGCAGCGTGTCGGTCATATCGCTAGTCGATTCGCCAATTAATAATCGGCAGCATTGGATTCTTATGCCAGCTTGACGCTCGAGTGGAAGTGACGATGGTTACCGCAGACCGCGAACCAGAAGAAGCCGGGATGTTGAGGGGGGTTAAGCCTGCTCATCGAGCGCGTGGGCAGCGTCGTCTTTCGATGGCGCGTCGTCTTCTTCAGGCTCCTCGGGCTTGTAAGGCGAACGCCTCCGGCCCGAGTCTTTTTGTTCTCCCACGCTCGAATGCCGGCTTCGCACTTCCGCGACCGGCGAAGTTGAATTGAGCGCGTTGGTTACCGACAGATCATCCATACGTCATCCCCCGAAACACCCCACAAACATTTCGGTGAGGAATCTTAATCGGCAGCGCGAGCGAAAACTTGAGTGTTCCAGTTCGATTGGAGAGTTTGGGAGAAGAGGAATATGTCTATCTATATGACGCGGAACGCCTAAGGATGGCCGTAAAATAAAACGTGGGAACACTCTACAGGGCATAACTTTGGAGCTAGAACGATGAGTTCCTAGCCTTATCCGCGCGCCGGCTGCCACTCGGCGATCATCGCATCTGCCACCAGGGCAGGTTCCACCTGGTATGTGCCGGACGCGATCGCCTGACGCAACTGCTCGACCCGGTCGGTACGAACGCCGTTTCCGTCCAAAGCCTGAGCAGTGAGCGAGGCCACGCTTGCGGTACTGGATAGAAGGGTGGTCGTCGACTCGTTCGAAGATGAGGACGAAAGATCCTCGGCGTCGCGAGCCTGGTTGGCCTGGCTCGATGTGACTCGGTCCGTTGATTCGTTAAGCTCGGTTGTGGGTTGCGAACCGATGCTGCCGATCGAAATCGTCATTAGGAGTGCCCCCAGGGTTTTTAGCGGTAATCTTCCACCAATTTTAGATTCTACGGGACAGGCTCTGGTTGAGTCAGTCTGCCCGGCCCGCCTAAGTTAGAGACAGGTGAGCCACTGGGCAAAACATGCCTAGTCGCGTGCATTCCGAGTACCAAACACGGACAGAAGACGCGCTACAGACTAACCTTCGGAACTCTGCATCGGCAAGAGGTGTTGCCGCAGATGGTCGCGTTCTTTCATGGATGGGAGGACAAATGAGAACGCGTGATCAGAGCCGTGGCGGCGAGTGACGACCGCGGCAACGGGGACGGGTGCCGATTCGCACGGAAATGAGAGGAGGAGGATGACTTTTGAATTTACATCTAAAGGTTCGGCGACCCAGGCGGCAAGGCCACCCTCACTGATCTCATGGCAGCGGGCGTTGATTACACCTTGGCCAGTTACGCCGGGACCAAGTTCAGTCTGCAATACGAAATGGAAGTCGACTTGAAAACGTGGGACCCTGTATTCGAATTCCCGGATTTCTTCCACGGCGGTCTCCTGGTCGCTCACCGAGCTAGTAATAATCCGGAGCAATCTCCTGGCCATTTTTCGAACGCATGGCTCCGAAGAGCCAGTTATACACTGGATCGAAAGATCATCGGCAAAATGAAATAAGTTCTTTACTATTCTTCATCAAGATAGCGGCTCGAATTGATTACGTTCGATCCTGTACCCGGCAAGTAGTGCCTCTTTGGCAGGACCGTTGCATTTTAGCTAGGCAGATGTTGCCTACTTCTCATGCCGCTCCAATGAAGGTTGCATCGGGATTCGCCGGTCCCGCCGATCCTTCATTAACGGATGCCTTCAGCGCATTTATCTCGGCGGCTGGCCGCCTTGAGCATTCTTACGGCCAGTTACACGAAGAAGTTGCGCAGTTACGAGTTCAATTAGAAGATCGGAATCGCGCGCTCGCGACTAGTCTCGAAGAAAACGAACGGATGCGCATCCTGCACGGAGAGATTCTGGATGCGCTGCCTTGTGGCGTCGCTGTAGTTGCGCAGCATAACGATGTTGTTCTGCTGAATCCGGAGGCGAAGCGGCTCATGGGGATTGCTGAAACAGAAAGACCCTCGTGGCCGGTTCTGCCCGCGCCGATTCGCGCAATGATCGATTCGGGACCATCGCAAGCCTGGCGCCAAGGTGATGAGCAACAGATTGAGGTTGAGGGAACGGATGGAAAGCGCTGGCTGCGCGTGCGGTGCACGTCGATTGGCAGCACGACGTCCAACATGACCAGCGCCTTGCCGTCGCCGACACTAATTCTCACAATTCGCGACACTACTTCTCAGAAGCAAGCCGATGAAGAGCGCGAAGCTTCGCGGCACATGGTCGCGCTGGCGGAGATGGCAACTCTGCTGGCGCATGAAATCCGCAATCCTTTAGGCAGTCTCGAGTTGTTTGCGAGCCTGCTGGCGTCGGATGCCGCGCTCACCGACGATTCTCAGAAGTGGATCCAGAACATTCAAGCGGGAATACGATCGCTCTCGGCAACGGTGAACAATGTTCTGCGTTTCCACACGCCCGGAGCGGGCGCCCTTGCTGACGTCAAGCTACGAGAGATTCTGATCAACGGGATCGAATTCATTCGGCCATTAGTACAACAAGCGGGACTGACCATAACTCTCTATGAGACGCTTGGAGAGGCCGAAGTAATGGGAGATTCTGGAGGATTGCAGCAGTTACTACTGAATCTGACGCACAACGCGATTCGTCACACGGCCGCGGGTGGCACGTTATCGGTCCGCGCCCGCATTCATTCAGGCGCAGGCAAGCGGCTTGCGGTGGTTGAGTTTTCAGATACAGGCAGCGGAATCAATCCAGAGGACCTCTCTCATATTTTTGAGGCCGGCTTTAGTTCGAACCGGCAAAGGACCGGGCTAGGATTAGCGGTCTGTGAGCGAATCATGGCACAGCATCATGGCGCCATTGCGGTCACAAGCAAGTTAGGAAAAGGTTCGACATTTCGTTTGGAGTTTCCGATCCTGTGAGCCAAGAGCTGAACTCAGTATTAGTCGTCGATGACGAGCCGGGCATGCGTATGGCCCTGCAGGCCAGCCTGCAGCGCGTGGGATGGCACGTGGAAACCGCATCCGGAAGTTCCGATGCGCTTCGGAAGTTCACCGCCAACCCATTTCCCTTAGTGGTGACTGACGTTCGGATGCCGGACGGCGATGGCCTTAGTCTGATGCGTCAGGTGCGTCACTCGAGCCCGTCCACCGCGGTGATCTTACTTACGGCGTTTGGCAGCGTTCCGGAAGCGGTCGAAGCGATCCAGGGGGGCGCCTGCGACTATCTCACGAAGCCGGTTTCCTTTGAGCAACTGCAAACGACCGTAACTCGCGTGATGAAGCAGGCGGCGCAGCCAGCGGCAAAGGCAGCTAATCCGGTGGGGGCGATTGTCGGAAACTCGCCCGCGCTGCGGCTGGTTCTTGACCGCGCTCGCCACGCTGCGAGAACAAATGCGGACGTTTTGATCGAAGCAGAAAGCGGAACTGGAAAAGAGCTGTTGGCGCGGTTTATCCATGATTCAAGCTCGCGCAGCGAGAAGCCGTTCATTGCTGTAAATTGCGCAGCCGTGCCGGAACAGCTTCTGGAGAGTGAGCTGTTTGGGCATGTGCGCGGAGCTTTTACCGGAGCCACCGCGACAAAGGCCGGCAAGTTCGAGTTGGCACAGGGTGGAACGCTGCTGCTGGATGAGATCGGAGATATGCCGGTCAATTTACAGCCGAAGCTGCTGCGCGCTTTGCAGGAACGAGCTTTCGAGCGGCTTGGCGATACGCGCACGATTGAAGTGGATATCCGCATCATTGCCACGACAAACATCGCTCTCTATTCGATGGTGGAGCAAGGAAAATTCCGGGCGGATCTTTACTATCGCCTGAATGTGATCCCGCTCAGCCTGCCGCCACTGAGAAAGCGCCCGGAAGATATTCCAGAGCTTGCCCAGTCGTTTGCTTATGAGTTTGCACAGGAATTAGGGCGGCCTTTGCCAGCGCTGACTGAGGAATTTATCGGCGCATTGCAGTGTCAGAGTTGGCCGGGAAACATCCGCGAGCTGCGCAATTTTGTCTGGCGCGCACTGACGCTGAACGATTTCAGCGAGGTTGGGCCTGAGTTCCTGAAGAATGAGTTAGCCAGTTCAACAAGGCTGGATTTACCGCAGCGAGCCGCAAGTGTTACACCCGGAACATCGATTCGTGAAGTTGAGCGGCATCTGCTCGAGAACGCGCTCGGCCTGACCGGCGGGAACAGGACGCGCGCGGCTGAAATGTTAGGAGTAAGTGTTCGTACGATACGCAACAAAATTCGGCAATATGGGCTTCCGCCGAGGAGTAACGCATGAGCGACATAACAACGCCAATGATGGATTTCCTGGGGCGCGTACTGGACGTTACCGCGCAACGGCACCAACTGGTGGTGACGAACATGGCGAACGTAGACACTCCGGGATATCGAACCAAGGATCTGGATTTCCGCAGCGAGTTAGAACGGAACACGACGCCGGGCGACGAAAATAATTCGGCGCTGGTGCGCACGGTTTCGGGGCTGGTGTCACGTCCCGACGGAAACGATGTGAGTATCGACCGCGAAGGACTGTTGCTTGCGGAAACACAGATGCAATTTGGACTTGGAGTTCAACTAATGCAGCACGAATTCCATAACTTAATTTATGCGATCAGCGAAGGGAGTAAATCATCATGAGCATGTTTACGGCACTGGAAGTAAGCGGATCGGCTCTGGGGGCGGAAAGGCAACGAGCTGAAGTGGTCGCTGCCAATATGGCGAATGCGGAAACCACCAGCACGCCCGAAGGCGGTCCATACCACAGGAAAGAAGTGGTGTTTTCAAGCCAGGGCAATCGGCCATTTCAGACGATGCTCGCCGACTACAACCGGTTTGGAGCGAACGGCACGACGGCCGTGAGAGTGCGGCAAGTGGTCGACGACCCTACACCACCGGTGATGCGCTACGAGCCGGGGCACCCAGATGCAAACAAGGACGGATATGTTGCATATCCGGCGATCAATCCGACGGAGGAGATGGTGGATCTGATGGGAGCGGTGCGCTCGTATCAACTGAATGCATCCGCGATCGCCGCGACGAAACAAATGATTCAGCAGTCGATTTCGCTATTGAAGTAGAGACGCTTTGGAGGATTAGCCGTGAGCAACGCCATGTTTCCGGGGATAGGCTTACCGACGGTGCCGACCGCACCCACTGCGCCGTCCGGGCCGGCAGGAGGGCAGGGCGGCGGGAGTTTTTCCGACACGCTGAAAAGCGCGATCGGTTCGACCGATCAACTGAATCAGACCTCCGATTCGCAGGTGACGGAATTGCTGCAGGGAGACCGGCAGGACATTCACAACGTCATGATCGCGGTCGAAAAAGCCGACGTCTCATTTCAGCTCATGATGCAGGTGCGGAACAAGATACTGAACGCTTACCAGGAGGTTTCAAAGTTACAGTTCTAGCCGTTTAGCATACGGACACTATGCCGCCTCTTAACAACATTCAAAAGCAAGCTGCGGACTTTCTCGGCGCATTGACAGGGAAGCAGAAGACGATGCTCCTTGCCGCGGGAGTGGTTACTGTCGCGGTCGTAATCGGCTTTGCGAGCCTCATGGCCACGCCGGACTACAAGCCATTAGTTACGGGAATGGAAGCGAACGACGCGCAGGCGCTGGGCGAGAAATTGGCTGCGAAGAACATTCCATATCGCCTTGGGGCTGACGGAAAGAGCGTAGAGGTTCCGAGCGACAAACTCGATTCCAGCCGGATGGAAGTGGCTTCCGACGGAATGCCGCGGACCGGGCGCCTGGGCTTTGAATTGTTCGACAAGATGAACTGGGGACAGACCGAGTTCGACGAAAAGGTGAATTACCAAAGAGCGCTGGAAGGGGAATTGGAGCGCTCGATTAAGACTTTGAACGATGTGGAGAGCGTGCGCGTGCATCTGGTCATGCCGGTGCAGTCGGTTTTTCTGGATCGTGAGCGGGCGGCGAAGGCGACGGTGGTTCTCAAACTACGGTCGGGACGGCTCCCGGAAGATACGCAACTTGGGATTGCACGGCTCGTCTCCGGTGCGGTCGAGAACCTGAGTGCTGAAAACGTGACGGTGATCGACGCCGATACCAATCGACCGCTCGGCATGCCCAAACGCGATTCAATTTCAGGAGATGGGACGCTGGAGCAGGAACTCAGCGCGCGGCTTGTGCATACGCTGGAGCCAGTTGTGGGGACGGATCATGTGCGGGCGAGCGTCAACGTCGAGTACGATCCGAGCACGAGCGAGGAGAGCGAGGAAAGCTACGATCCGGATAGCCAGGTCGCGGTTTCCAGCCAGCATTCCGAGGAGCAGGTTGACGGCCCGACAACGGGAGGTGTTCCGGGCACAACCAGCAATGTTCCCAGCGGTACTGCTGCGCCAAAAACTCCGGTTGTTTCCGACGATGGCAGCCAGGTCTCAAAAACCGAAAATGAGACTTATGCGGTAAGCAAGACGGTTCGTCATACGCTGAATCCGGCGGGGCGGCTGCACAGGATTTCCGCGGCATTGGTGGTCGATGACGTTCTGGAGACGACTTCGGCGAACGGAAAAGAAACGCAGACCCGGCGCAAGAGGACGGCTGAAGAGCTAAAGAATATTGAAGAGCTGGCAAAGGCTGCGATCGGAATCGATGCTCAGCGCGGCGATACTCTCACGGTCGAGAATCTTTCGTTCGAACAGCTGCCGCCGGCGGCGGCTCCAGCCAAGCTTCCACTGAGCGATCGGGTCCGGGTTGTGCTCCACGACTGGTCCAGCATCGTGCGCTACGCGGCGGTATTGTTGTTGTTCCTGCTGGCCTATGCGCTGTTGCTGCGTCCACTGAAGAAGCAGGTGCTGGCGACGGTTCGTGAGTTGCCGAGCCGTGTGGCGAGCCAGGCACCCGCCGGAAATGCCGCGCTCGAAGACGCCCTGGCTGCGCTGCCTCCCGAACAACGCGCTCTTGTGCTCAAGAAACAGCTCGTCGATAAGGTGAAGGGCGAGCCAGCGGCAGCGGGCCAGCTGATCCACGCATGGATCAATGAGGAGGCGACATGAGCGCTGGAGCGCGAACAAGTTCGTCTCTAAGTGGCGGGCGGAAGGCGGCAATCCTCATTGCTCTGATGGGAGAAGACGTGGCCAGTTCCGTTCTACGGCATCTTCCTGAGCAAGATTTGCATCTGGTCGCACGGGAGTTATCGGAAATCGGCAGTGTTCCCGCTGACGTAGCACACGAGGTTCTGGAAGAGTATAGCCGCGTTGCGTCAACCAAGAAATTTGAGACACAAGGCGGAGCCGACTTTGCACGCCGCCTGCTCGTGAAAACATTTGGAGAAGAACAGGCCACAGGAGTGATGAAACAAGTTGCGGGACTTCAAAAGGCGAACAGCGCTCAATTGGACTCTCTGCGGAAAGTGGATCCTGCGCAGCTTGCGAAGTTTGTCGAAAACGAGCATCCGCAAACGATCGCCCTGGTGCTTGCGCATCTCGATGACAAGCAGGTCGCTGCCATTCTCATGAAATTGCCCGAACAGGTGAGAGCGGAAGCCGTGAAGCGGCTGGCGCAACTGCGGCAGTTTTCACCGGAGATTGCGGAAAGGGTTTCGTCCGTGCTCAACCGGCGGCTGCAATCGATTGGGGAGCAGAGCCGCAAGACCTACGCGGGATTCAAGAGCGTGGCCGACGCGATGAACCGGTTGGAAAGCGGTGTAG
>JBAVYO010000006.1:0-7559 GCA_049698855.1 Terriglobales bacterium | reverse complement strand
TGCGATAGCCGGCGAATAGTTCGTCGCCGCCGACGCCAGAAAGCAGGACAGTCGCCTGGTTTCGCGCCTCGCGGCAAACGAGATAGGCGGCGATGATGGCGGGATCGGCTGTGGGTTCGTCCATGTGCCAGGTGAGTTCGGGCAGCAGTTTGACAACGTCGGGTTCGACAACGATTTCGTGGTGATCGCAGCCGAGTTTGCGCGCGAGGCGTCGTGCGACTGCTGGATCGTCAATCGTTGTTTCGCCGACGCGATATTTCTCGGGGAAAGTGATCGTGTATGTACGCACATGCTGTTTGCGCGACATGGCGGCGACGATGCTCGAGGAATCGAGGCCTGCGCTGAGGAACGCGCCGATGGGGACGTCGCTTACCATCTGCTCTTCAACCGAGGCGCAGAAACGCTCGCGGATAACTTCTGCCAGATCGGCTTCCTGGCGCTGGCTTTCGTGGGCGCCCGCGCGGCACGAAAAATCGTAATCGGCGGGCGGGAAGGTCAGGTCCCAATACTGTTCGAGCCTGAAATCGCCCCGCTGCCAGATTGCATAGTGTCCCGCTTCGAGCTTGTGAACGCCTTCGAACATGGTTGCCGGATCGGGCACCCAAAGGAACGTCAAGTATTGATGCAGAGCTTCCATGTTCATGCGGGCTTCGATGCCGGGGGCTTCGAGCAGCGCTTTGATCTCGGAGGCGAAGGCGAATGTTCCCGATCGTTCGCAATAATAAAGAGGCTTGATTCCGAAGTGATCGCGGGCCAGGAATAGTTTTGGCGAGGAGCCGCGCAGATCGCAGATGGCGAACGCGAACATGCCATTGAGGCGGTTCAGGCATTCGACGCCGTATTCCTCGTAGAGATGAACAATCACTTCGGTGTCGGTATGTGAACGGAAGCAATGGCCTTTGCCTTCGAGCTGGCGGCGCAGATCGGCAAAATTGTAGATTTCTCCGTTGTACGTGATCCAGACAGAACCTTCTTCGTTGGACGTTTTCTCGTTAGGCGTTCTTTCGTTAGACATGGGCATGTGACCGTCTGCGGAGAGATCGAGAATGGCGAGACGGCGGCTGCCAAGGCCGATGTAGGATCCATCTGGGAAACGGCGCTCCCAAAGCCCGAAGTCATCGGGTCCGCGATGAAATTGGACTGCGGTCATGCGCGCGAGAGTTTCCGAGTCGCTGAATGCCCCGTTGCTTCCGCTGCCGTTCGTGGCGAGGCCGCTAATGCCGCACATGGCTCAGGCCACCTTTCTTGCCGCGCGCAGTTCGTAGATTTTTGCTTTGATGTGAAAGAACTGAACTCCCTGAAACACGCAATAAATCAGGCCGGGAACGCCATCGAGAAAACCAAGGCGCGCGAAATACTTGTAGAGAAAAAAGAGAATCGGCGATCCCGGCAGTTCGAGAAAACGGCGGCGAAGCCATCGGCGGCGCTGGGCCTGCGCTCCCCAAAGCGATGGTTGAAGCTGAACGCCTTGTCCGTTGCCGGTTTTGGCGCCATCGAGCCAGACGTACGCTTCCCAGTTGGAATATTCGTTGTGCTTTTGAATGTAGCGATCGAGCGACTCGCCATTGTGGTGAACGAGCGGATGACGCAAATGCCGCGTTGGTCCATCAACGATGACGTGCTCGTGGACTTCCATATCGGCCATGCTTGTATTCTGGTCGCGCAAGCGGCATTCATATTGTCCGCAGCCTTTGCGAAAGAGCGAGAGCTTGGAAAAGCTCGCGCCGCTGTGACGCAAACGTCGGCCGAGAAAATACATTTCGAGCGCGATGTGATAACCGTCGACATCGGGCGACTGAATCGCGCTCTGAATTTCGGCGCAGAGTTCGGGCGTGAGAACTTCATCGGCATCGAGAAGCAGAATCCAGTCGTAGGATAATGGCAGCGTGTCCATGGCCCATTGGCGCTTTTTCGGCCACCCGCCGCGATAATGAAACTGGACCACGGTCGCGCCGTAGGACTCGGCGATGCGAACCGTATCGTCGGTGCTGCCGGAATCGACGACGTAAATTTCGCCGACCGGCGCGAGCGATGCGAGGCAGCGCGGCAGATTGCGCGCCTCGTTGCGAGCGGGAACGATCACGCTCACGGGCAGCGTGACTGCGAGCCGCGCGGGCCGCTGAATCTCAGCCGCTGTTTTGGTTTCGATCACAGAATTCCGAGGTTGCGAGTTCAGCTATCTTAGCCTGTCAAGGCTTGGCCTGTCAGGGAAGATGCCTGACAAGAGACTTTCACTGGAACCGGCCGTCGCGCCGGGGGCGAGACGCGCCAGGACAGCGGAGGATGCCGGTTCTAACGGAATCGGCACTGCACGCGTGGATGGATGCAAAGTTCCTGGTCCGCGTCGGCTTAATGCCCGCCGTTGGAGTGCTACCTTCCTTTAGCGGTCGTAGAATAAGGGTATGGCAGGGCTCCGAGACATTCTTGATGAACGCGTGGTGGTCGGCGATTCCGCGCTTTGGGAGCGGATTGATTCGGGGACAAGTGCGTCTGCAACGCCCGATCAAAGTGCGGGGGGACGGGACCGTTCTTTCAACAGCGCTCGGATTCGGTGTTTTGCTTGCGGACATTGCTGTCCGATTGCGGAGGGGCAGCGCGGAGTTTGTAAGGTCCGGTTCAATCGGGGCGGAAAGTTGTATGTACCTTACGGGTATGTGGCGGGAGTACAGTGCGACCCAATTGAGAAGAAGCCCTTCTTTCATGCTATACCTGGGTCTCTTGCCTATAGCTTTGGGATGATGGGCTGCGATCTGCATTGCTCGTATTGCCAGAACTGGGTGACATCGCAGGCGCTGAGGGATGAGAAAGCGGTTGCGGGTGTTGCGGAAGCCGATCCTTGCGTGATGGTGGAAGATGCGCTGGAGCAGGGCGCGCGGGTAATGGTCTCGACGTATAACGAGCCGCTGATCACGAGTGAGTGGGCAGTGGCGATTTTTCGGGAGGCGCGCGCGGCGGGGCTGATGACGGCATATGTTTCCAACGGCAACGGGACGCCGCAGGTGCTGAAGTATCTGGAGCCGTGGGTTGATCTTTATAAGGTGGATTTGAAGTCGTTTGACGAGCGGCATTACAGGGAACTGGGCGGGCGGATCGAGCCGATTCTGGAGACGATTCAAGCGCTGCATGGGATGGGAATTTGGGTGGAGATTGTCACGCTGCTGATCCGAGGATTCAACGACTCGGATGAGGAACTGCGGCGGCTGACGGAGTTTGTGGCCAGCGTGTCGGTGGACATTCCGTGGCATGTTACGGCGTTTCATAAGGGCTATAAGATGACTTCTCCGGAGGACACGCGGGCGGAGGATTTGCTGCGGGCGGCGGAGATTGGACGCGCGGCGGGGCTGCGGTATGTGTATTGCGGAAATTTGCCAGGGCGCGTCGGCGGCCTTGAGGACACGCGCTGTCATCAGTGTGGCGAGACGGTGATTCGCCGTTGCGGGTATTTGATAGTGGATTACAGGTTGACCGCTGAGGGCGGTTGCTCGGCTTGTGGGGCTGCGATTCCAGGGCGATGGGCTCGGGAGTTTACTGGGCAGATTGCGGCGGCGCCTTTTCTGCCGCGCGAGCGTGCGGGATTGGTTAGAATCGGGACGCGATAGTTAGGTGCGAGCTACAAGCGTGCTGTACTTCACTGAGGTGCGCCGCCTGATCGAATGCGACGCGTTCCTGGTGAGGAAGAGATGCTTCGACTCCGGTTGAGCTCCGCCTTCGGCTCGCTCAATCCTCGCTCAGCATGACAAAAGTGAATATTCCGGTTCGTACATTCAAAGCTCTGCTGGCGGGATGCGTTTGTCTTGCCTCGTTTATTGGCGTGGGGTGCTCTCCGCGAGACTTCCTGACTCGGCGGCTGGCGACAGATTTGATTTTGCAGTCGGAGGCATTCAAGCTGCCGCAGACGTTCTGGCTGGAGACAGGCGTGGTCTCGAACAAGGACTTCAATTCCCCGGACTCGATGGTGTTGAGACGGCGGGGATGGACAGTGGGTACGCAGGAAAAGGCGTGTCCGGCGGGAGTAGAGCCGGCACCTTGCTGGGATGTGGAGTTGTCGCCGCTGGGAGCAGATGCGATCCGTCCGCTGATTGAGAGCGAGACCGGACGAGGACCGTTTGGGATTGAGGCAGCGCAGCGAACGCTGGAGGGGATTACGGGGATCAGCAAGGCGGGGAATGCGGCGGATGTGGAGTTCACGTGGCATTGGGCTCCGCTGAACCAAGTAGGAGCGGCGCTGTATGACGGCGGAGTGAGGTATCGGTCGGTGGTTGGTTTTCGCGCGTATGACGACGGGTGGCGAGTGGTGAACGGAGCGGTGCACAGCAATCAGACGATTGAAGAGGCGTTGCGAAATGCGGAGCCAATTGCGCCGTGAATCGTTTTGCCGTCTGAGTCAGCGCCGACAAGGGGAGCGCTCAAAGCTTGATTGGGCCCACAACTGGGGCACTAAGGTGTTATGTTTATAAAGCCTATTGTTGTAGTAGGATTTAGTGCGGAGCGGTGGAGAAGCACTTCGGACTGATCCCGTCGGCTCAATAATCCAAGATCGAGAGGTTGAGGCCTACTAATGAAGATCGCAAAGGATGTGACAGAACTCATAGGAAACACGCCACTGGTGCGGCTTAACAACGTAACACGCGGGGCGGCGGCGGAAGTGGTGGTAAAGCTGGAGAGCCAGAATCCGCTGGCGAGTGTGAAAGACCGCATCGGCGTAAGCATGATTCTGGAGGCGGAACGGGCGGGGAAAATTCAGCCGGGGAAGACAATCCTGATTGAACCGACCAGCGGGAACACGGGGATTGCGCTGGCATTTGTGGCGGCGGTGCACGGGTACAAACTGATCCTGACGATGCCGGAGACGATGAGCACGGAACGGCGGGTGCTACTGCTGGCATTCGGCGCGGAGATCGTGCTGACGCCGGGCCCGAAAGGAATGAAAGGCGCAGTGGCGAAGGCGGAGGAACTGCTCGCGAGTACACCGAACGGTTACATGCTGCAACAGTTCGATAATCCGGCCAACCCGAAGATTCACTTCGAGACCACGGGGCCGGAAATCTGGAACGATACGGATGGGCGCGTGGATTTTCTCATCTCCGGCGTGGGCACGGGCGGAACGCTGACGGGCGTAAGCCAGTACATCAAGCCCAAGAAGCCATCGTTCAAGGCGATTGCAGTGGAACCGGCGGACAGTCCGGTCCTTTCTGGTGGAAAACCTGCGCCGCACAAAATCCAGGGGATTGGCGCGGGATTTGTGCCGAGCATTCTGCGCAGGGATTTGATCGATGAGGTCATCACCGTGACGAACGACGAATCGATCGCGATGGCGCGGCGGCTGCCGCTCGAAGAAGGGCTGCTGGTGGGCATCTCGTCGGGCGCTGCGGTGGTGGCGGCGTTGAAGGTCGCGTCGCGGCCGGAGAATGCCGGCAAGCTGATCGTCGCGATTTTGCCGTCGTTTGGTGAGCGGTATTTGAGCAGCATTCTGTTTGAGCAGCTTCGCCAACAGGCGCTGGCGCTGCCGACGGTCGCAATGCCATGATCGGCTTCTTCAAATCGGTGCGGGAAGATATCACGGCGGTCTTTGAGACGGATCCGGCCGCGCGGTCGTACCTGGAAGTACTGTTCTGTTATCCCGGACTGCATGCGCTGTGGATACATCATGCGACACACTGGCTATGGGGGCATGGGTTCCGTTTTCCGGCCCGCTTTGGATCGCAGATCGCGCGGCTGTTGACGGGCATCGAGATCCATCCGGGGGCGGAGATTGGGCGGCGTCTATTCATCGATCATGGGATGGCGGTTGTGATCGGCGAAACCAGTATCGTGGGCGATGACGTAACTCTTTATCAGGGCGTGACGCTGGGCGGCACGGGCAAGGAAAAAGGCAAGCGGCATCCGACGATTGGCAACGGAGTGACGGTTGGTTCGGGCGCAAAAATTCTGGGCAACATCACGGTGGGGGACAACTGCCGCGTGGGCGCTGGATCGGTGGTGCTGCGGAACGTGCCAGCGAATTCAACCATTGTGGGCGTGCCGGGCCACATTGTGCTGCGTGACGGCAAGCGGGTGATCATTACCGATCCAAAGGAGATTCAGGATCCGCTGTCCGCAGTGATCATCAAGCTGGCGAAAGAAGTGCACGAACTGCGCGAGAAATTTCAAGAGCACTCGCACGAGACTCTGGGCGCCGAGCCGGACATGACGATCGACGAAGGATCGTCGTCGGAGTACATTGTGCCGGAAAAGTTGTTTCAAGAGGATTATCTGGATTATCAGATCTAGGCGACGGGTGTTTTAGGCTCCGAATACGTTGCCGTCGGCAGCCTACCCGGGATGCCGTATGGCGCGCTGCTGGCCGAATGGGAGTATAATTTTGCTATGCGTCGCCTTCCGACCTTCGCGGCGTTCCTCCTAATTCTTTTGGTCCCCGTGTGCATTCTGACGGTGCCGGTGTGCGCGCAGCGCGGCGGGCACGGGGGCGGGGGCAGCGGGGGGCACGGCGGATTTAGCGGCGGCGGTCATGTTTCGGCTAGTGGACACAGCTTTGGTGGCGGCGGAATCAGCGGGTCGCACCTGGGATCTAGCATGGGACCGCGGTCGGCGTCGCGCGGGTATGTTGGCTCGGGCGTAGCAGGTTCGCGGTCGTTTTATGGACGATCTGGTTACGGGCGCCCCGGTTATGGACGGTCTGGCGGGACGCGTTTCACTATTCGAACACGCCCGGGATATCGATACGGATATCCCTATTACGGATACTACGGATATTACGATCCCTACTGGTGGTCGGATTCGGGATCATCGTCGGATCAGGACGATGCCGGGCAGCGTCAACTTGCCAACCAGATGAATCAAGACAATCTCGATGAGCAGCAGACGCTACAGGATCAGGACGCTTACGCTCAGCCGATGCGTGGGCCGCGCGGTCAGTCGGCCAGAGAAGAAGCGCGGAACGAGCCACAGACGGTGCTGGTGTTCCGCGACCAGCATCAGCGCGAGATTCAGAACTACGCGATTGCGGACGGGCTGATTTGGAACTTTACGACGGCACGCACAGAAAAAATTCCTCTTGCCGTAATCGATATTCCCGCCACGATTAAAGCGAACGACGATCGCGGAGTCGATTTCAGGCTGCCTAGCGACGGCGAAGGGCAGTAGCTGCCTATTCGATCTCGCTGAATTTCCGCTCCTGTGGATAAGTTAGACGTTTTCCTCTCGTTTTGACCGGATAGAATTACTCCAAAGAAAATCACGCAAAAATCTATGTCTGAATTCGTACATCTGCATCTGCATAGCGATTATTCGCTGCTGGACGGCGCTTGCGACGTTGAGAAGCTGGTGGAACGCGTTGAGGAACTGAAGATGCCGGCCGTCGCCATGACGGACCACGGCAACATTTTTGGCGCTGTGCATTTTGTGAATGCGGCGCACAAGGCAGGCGTGAAGCCGATTGTCGGCTGCGAGCTGTATATCTGCAAGAAAGACGACCACGACATACGGCGCACACCGCCCGAAGGCGATACCTATAACCACCTGCTGGTGCTCGCTGAAAACGAAGAAGGTTATCGCAACCT
>JBAVYO010000005.1:0-8293 GCA_049698855.1 Terriglobales bacterium | reverse complement strand
GTTCAATGCCGAGCGTCGCATATTGACCGGGAGCAAACGAAAAGTCGCCGCCGGGATCGACTCGGATCATCCAAAGATCGGGCGCAAAGTCGGCGCGTTTGGTGATACGGGCGCGGTAATGCTTGTCGTCCATCGTGATCAGTTCCCCACACCCAGAAATCAACACCGACTGGTCGGTTGCCGGTGCTATAGACTACCGCAACTCGTCGTGTATGCGGCGTGAATTTTTCATTTGACAATGTACTAGTATATTAGTACATTGAACGAGTAATGGATGCCCGCCGGCCTCTCTTCCGTTTTCGTCTTGACCTCCACAGCGGGGTACCAGTCTATCGCCAGATCATAGATCAGGTACGTGGTGGCATCGCTTCCGGGGTGCTTGCCGTCGGCGACCGACTGCCCACCGTGCGTCAACTCGCGGTCGACTTATCCATCAATCCCAACACCGTGGTTCGGGCTTATCGCGAGCTCGAACTCGGCGGATTGCTAGAGACCCACCAGGGCACCGGCACCTTTATCAGCACACAAAAGCTACGGGGTGGAGAAGCGGAACGCGAGCGGCAGTTGTCCCAGATCGTGGGAGATTGTGTAGCTCGCGCAGGGGCAGTCGGCTTTACCGTTGAGGATTTGATCGAACAGTTGCGTGGATTGGTTCCAGAACCAACTCGCAGGAGATGATCATGATTAGGAAAATCGATTTCTCACAGATGAATGGCGTAGCGGTTACCGCATTTGCGTTCTGCCTTGTCGCCGGAGCATTGGTCAGTGAGGCGATCCATCACCCGGCGCCAATCGTTGTGGGCGCATTGCTGGGGTTGTACCTGCTGTTCGCAATCAAAGTGGTGCGGCAATGGGAGAAGGTGGCGCTCCTGCGCCTTGGGCGTTACGTTGGTCTTCGCGGACCGGGGATATTTCACATTATCCCCGTGATTGAGACGCTCAGCGCCTTCGTGGACCAGCGCGTTCGTGTGGCCAACGTGACGGCCGAATCCACGCTAACCCGCGATACGGTTCCTGTGAATGTAGATGCCATCGTCTTCTGGCTGGTTTGGAACGCGGAAAAGGCGATTCTCGAAGTGGAGAATTTCCTTGATGCAATTAACCTGAGCGCCCAAACCGCGCTACGGGAGTCCATCGGCCGTCATGAACTGGCGCAGATGATCACCGAACGCGAGACGCTGGGACGTGAACTGCAACGCATTCTCGACGAGAAGACCAATCCCTGGGGAATCACGGTTCAGTCGGTGGAAGTCAGAGACGTGAGAATTCCGCAGGGTCTGGAAGATGCCATGTCTCGCCAAGCCCAGGCGGAACGTGAGCGGCAGGCGCGAATCATTCTCGGCCAGGCGGAAACGGAAATTTCCAACAGCTTCGTGCAGGCCGCAGCCGCCTATGCGGAGAATCCCGTGGCGCTGCATCTGCGCGCCATGAACATGCTCTATGAAGCGATCAAGGAAAAAGGTTCGATGGTAATCGTGCCATCGTCCGCCGTGGAAACCATGGGACTCGGCGGAACCTTGGCAACCGCCTCACTCGGCGGAGCAAAACCCTAACAACTCACCTGAACAGGTCGGAAGGAGCATGACATATGAACTCTCTACTCGAAGTGTGTCTAGTCGTAACCTTGGCTGTTGGCATTACACCCTCGGCGCTCGCGCAATCTGGAAGCGGCGTGACTCCAGCGATGCAAAAAGGAATCCACGTGGAGTTGCCCGCGACGAGCTACGCCGTGTCGCTGCCCGACGCGGATGAACAAGATGCGCCGATCGTCACCATTACGGAGGACGGCAGCGTGTACTTCGGAGTCAATCGGGTTAACCCTGGCGCCTTGGAAGAAACGGTGAAGGGCGTTTTGTCGAATCGGCTTGAGAAGAAGCTCTACATCAAGGCGGACGCTCGGACTGCGTATGCCAACGTGGTCAGGGTCATTGACGCCGTGCGTGCGTCTGGGGTTGAAACACTCGGCCTGCTGACCACGCAGCCGGAATCTCCGCAACCGGGGACTGTGATGCCTCCGAAAGGCATGCAACTTTCGCTGGCCGGCAATTGCTCGAAAGCCGAGAGTGCTCGGAGGCCCCAGTCGCCTAGAGTTTTACTGAAAGCTGACAACTGAGAGCTGGAAGCTGCCGTAAAGAGAACAGCCCGCAAGCTTTTCAGCCTGCGGGCTGCCCGGTGGACTGTTTGGGATTGACTGAGGTGGTCACTCTCGTGGCCCCTCGCTCGGACACCCCGTCACGCGAAAACCGCGCGTGCCGGGGACCCCGGTTCCGGTGCCGGACACAGCCTGTGGCCGGCGGATCAGACTTTATCAATCAGCCCATACACACGGATTGTTTGCGAGGAATGTTCCCGATTTCCCCCGACCAAGGGTTCCTCGAGAACTCCGCTTAGAGCAACCGCCCTAAGACTCAGCCACCTCACCTGGTCTGGTATTGCTACAACTATGTGAATCTGAACTTTGCATCCGACCACCTCCTTTCCGGTGTAAGCGCAGATTAGCCCAAAACGATTTTGCGGTCAACGGCACATTCGTTACCACCGCTGGTACCTTTTGCACCGGCATCCCCGCTCAACTCTAGCGCGCCCGCCGCCCAAAAACCTCTGAGGCGCAACGAACGGGCCGCGTCCGAAAATGTCAATTGACAAGGCATCAGGACAATGCTACCGTTTCCCGCGTTTTGGGGTTCCCGTCTTCGTTCCCGGCCTAAATTTCAACTAGCAAGATGGAGGGTGCGCACACTCCATCGCGTCGCTGTAATTCCTCGGGTTTAAATCGCTCTTAAGCGTGATCAAAGGCTGTCGCAGAAGCAGAAAAAGAGAATGAGCCTTTTTCCCGGAATTTTTCGCTTTACGAAGACAGTAGGTAGAAAAATCCATTTCGCACCACAAAGGGGGAATCTCTATGACACGCCAGCTTCAGTTTCTAGCCTTGTCCACTCTCTGCCTGATCGCTCTGCTCGCATCTTCCCTGAGTCAGGCTCAAACCTCAAACGCGACATCCACTATCGTTCCTCGGCTCGTACGGTTCGCCGGCGTAGCGAAAGACGCGGACAACAAGAACTTAGCCGGCACCGTCGGCATGACCTTCCTACTGTACAAAGACCAGCAGGGCGGCGCGCCACTCTGGATGGAAACCCAAAACGTGCAGGCCGATTCCAACGGACGCTACTCGGTGCAGTTAGGCGTAACAAAACCGGGCGGACTCCCTACAGACGTGTTCACCTCGGGTGAAGCACGTTGGCTGGCTGTGCAAATCTCCGGACAAACCGAACAGCCACGCGTACTGTTGCTCAGCGTTCCCTACGCCCTGAAAGCCGCCGATGCCGAAACCATTGGTGGATTGCCGCCCTCGGCATTTGTGAAGGCGCAACCGACAGATCAGGCTGGGGCCAATGCAGACGGGACCAGTGCCGCCGCTTCGGCGGCAGCGCCAACCCCGGCCGGAGACTCAGCCCATCCTCTAGCGGCTGTTGACGTGACCACCACCGGTGGGGTTAAAGACCGCATCCCCCTTTGGACCACCACCAAGAACATCCAGAGTTCGATCATTTCGCAAACCGGAACGACCCAAGTTAACGTAGCGGGCTCCGCTGCCGTCGACTCAGGCAATACCAACACCGGCACCCTGACTCCCGGCCTTCGGTTCGGCAACAGCATCAGTGGCGAGGCAATCTCCTCCGCCCGCACGACCGGATCAACGAATCAGTTTGGCATCGACTTTTACACTGGTAACGCGCGCGTCATGTCCATCACAAATAGCGGCGATCTCGGCATCGGTACCGCGACGCCGGCCGGTGCTTTGCACATCGTTGGCCCTGCGAGTGCACCGCCGTCCAGCCAGCCAGCTGGAAATAACGGCCTGGTGCTGGGGACGAACGGCACATCGAGCTACAAATGGGTGCAAAGCTTTGGCGGCCCGCTCGTCCTCAACCCGACGGGGAATAACGTCGGCATCAATACCACGTCGCCGAGTTCTTCCGACCAACTTGAAGTTCAGAGTTCGTTGCTAGCATCCATTTTTGGACAGAGTGTGAGTGAGAGTAAAACGGGGGCGGCCCTGGCCAGCGCCGACAGTATCGTCGGCGTTGGCGTCTGGGGCGATGGCGGGGCTGGATTCCCATCAACCCGGGCCGTCGGCATCGTCGGCACGGTGGATAACGGGAATGCCGCCATCTTCACCAATAACTCCCCAAGCAATTGGACCACTGTCGTCATCACCTCGGAAAGCACCGCAAACCCTCTGCATGTGATTGGACCCAGCGGTAGCTGCTCTTTCGACGCCAGCGGCGACCTCACTTGCACCGGCAATATAACCCCTGGCATTGCCATCGATAGCGGAGCGCACACTGTGGCGATGCCAGCGATCGGGTCGCCGGTGAACTGGTTCGAGGACGCCGGTTCGGCTCAGCTTGTTAATGGCGCCGCTGTGGTCAATCTCGATCGGGAGTTCATCCAGACCGTCAACACCGAGGTAGCCTACAAGGTCTTTCCGGTGCCGAACGGCGACTGCAAAGGCCTGTATGTCACCAATAAAACGGCCACATCTTTCGAGGTGCGCGAACTGGGCGGCGGCACGTCGGACGTTGCGTTCGACTATCGCATCATGGCGGTGCGGCGGAATTATGAGAACGTCCGTTTCGCCGACCTCACCCACAACATGAACAAGATGGAGCTGGTGGAAGGTGTAAAGACGCTGGCCACGAAGCCAGTCTCCCATTGACCCGCAAACGAAGCCGATGCCCCTAAAAGCCGCTTCGCTAACGCTAGCGCGGCGGTTCGCCAATAAACCAGTTCCACAAACAGCAAGAGCCCCCGCTAACGCGGGGGCTCTTGTTCAAAACCGTTGACTAGTCTCTAGCTGTTTCCCGCTACCATCCGCAATTTTTCCGGCAGAAAGTGGTAGGGCGGCCACGGGCCGCTGACCACCATCTGGCAGTTCTTGAGCTGCTTGGCGGCTGTGCTGTAGCGGTTCTGATATTTTTCAATGGATTTGCTGTCAATCAGATGGGCGATATCGAGGAGCATGCCGTCGGAATCGACTCGTTTGCAGCTAACCTCTTCCTCGAGCGGGTTAAACAGCTTGTGAACCTGCACCGAGAGGGCTCGCGCCTTGGTTTGGCGCTCGCGTTCCCGCGACGCCTTCTCGCGGAGTTTGGCCAGATACTCGCGGCCTACCGTATCAGGTAAGACGATCTCTTCCATGTTGCCACGCATCGAACCATCCCGCACGGTCAGCTTGATGCGCATTTCGGATTTGCCGCGCAGCCGCGCCACGCTATCGCAGAAGGTGCGGCGGTTGGACCGGACAGCCTGGCGAATTGCGTCTTCGGTGTCGAAAATGGTTCCGAAGCGGAAGGGGAGTACAGTCGCGGTCCGAAAACTCTGGCTCACGACGCGGGCGTGCTCGAGAACGGCTTTTTCGTCAATTTTTCCGGTCGCGCGGTCGAATTCGCTGACAATAACCGCGAATTCCCCGCTTGGATAACTCATGACCGGTGCGCCATTGACGCCTTGAATTCCATCGAGAACGAAGGGACGACGGGCTCGAACACCATTTGGGAGGGCCTGGTGTTCGGTAAGGCAGTACGCGTACCACGACATGCATTCTCTCCGAATTGCGCCGGGGCCTTGGGCACCCTTTAGATTTTTGTCGAACTTAGGGCTGCTCCTAACTGGAGGACGTTTTGTTGTTTGTTTGAGACGAGATGAACGCGAAGTCTGCGTTCTAGAAGTAATATTACTTCGGTTTTGGGTTATTTGCAACCTTTGTTATGGGTGGCGCACCGGTTTTTGTCTCATTTTGCGCCGCGGTGATCGCCGTTTGGCCGCGCTAGCACGGCACTTCAGCCTATAAAGCCAACTCTGATCTGCTGCGCGGACACACAAACCTCTCTCAGAGGAGAGGCTTTGCCGCGGCGAAGATGTAACTTGGAAAACCGAATATTTCCGGGGGTCATATACTGATAACATCATTCCCATTTACATAGAGTTACATCGATCCTGGTGAAGCGGGGTATGGGCTGGCTTGAGGACCTATTTGCGCTCGGAGGCGCGGGCCTTGGCCCGATCCTGGAGCGTGATCGTAACTACGCGCAGCATATCCTGGGCGGGAGCCGGCTTGCCGGTCCAAATCTCGAATTGCCGGGCCGCCTGATGAACAAACATCTCGACACCTGGAATCACCGCGATTCCCTTCGCGCGCGCGATTTGTAACAGCCTAGTCTCTACCGGATCGTAGACCATGTCGAACACTACCTTGGCCTGAATCTCCTCGTCCTTAAGCGGACAATCGCGCGTCGAACCCATGCCGACTGGCGTGGCGTTGATAATCACATCGAACGTGCTCTTGCGCAGGTCGGCGCGCTTGATGACGTGGGCCTTGGCTTGGCGTGCCAGCTTCTGGGCTTTGGCGGCCGTGCGATTGAGAATCGAGACGTCCGCGCCGCGCTCCTTGAGCCCAAACACCGCCGCGCGCGCCGCTCCACCGGCTCCCAGAACCAGAACTTTGGCATTTTCGATGGTCAGGCGCTGCTCGAGCGGCCGCAGTACTCCGGCGATATCGGTATTGAACCCGTAGAGCTTGCCATCCTGCCCGCGCACGACCGTGTTGCAAGCCCCGATCTTCGAGGTGTGCGCATCGGTGTTATCGAGATACTCGAGAATCGCCTGCTTGTAAGGCATGGTGACGCTGATCCCGTGCAGGGGAATCTCGCGCACACATTGAATCAGATCCTTGACGGTCTTGGCATGCAGCGACAGGTAGACGCCATTCACATTCTCGCGGCGCAACGCGGTATTCATAATGATGGGCGAAAGCGAATGTTCGATGGGATCGCCCGCCACTCCATAGACGCGTGTGGCCGCGTCGACTTGCTCGATGCGATAAATGCTGCGCAAGTCCCGCGCGCTGACCTGACCGGGCGCAGTTTTCTGTTGCGCGCTCACGGCGCCAAATGTGAATGCGCTTCCCGCCCGCACGGCCAACACACGGCTGGCGACGCCTTGCTCGCCCATGCACAGGCCGATCAGCGCATGCTTGTCGCTTTGCGCCTGCAGAAATTTCATCATCGTCACGTTGTCGGAAAGAGATGTCGCGGTCGTAACGATCTTGTAGAAGTCCGCTGGAATCTTAAGCATCTTCTCGAGAGACGCGTCGAGGTTGCGGGTGGCACGGAAGTCGTGAAAGGAAACGATCAATCCCGCGCTCTTGTGCAGCCGTGCCAGCGCTTCCGGCTTGGTTTTGAGCGCGCTCTCCAGTTCCAGGTCAACCATCTGACAGCCCGCCGCGATGGCTTTGCTCAGAACTTCCATTTGCGAAGCGAGCGAGCCTTTGTACCGGCCGCCATGTTCCGCCCGCCGGCAGGTCGCTATGGCGGTAACGTATTGGTGGGTCTCAAGGAAACGGCGCATCTTGGGGAGCGCGGTGAGCGGCTGCTTCAGGTAGTCCAATCGGAACTCGATGAAGGGGTTATCCTGCGCCATCGATTCCGCTGTATCCAGTAAGTCTTCGGCCGTGTCGGCGTTAACGGCCAGACAGACTTTGGGAAGCCGCTGCGGCAGCATACGAGGCACGAAAGTGGACGACAGGGCTAAAGCCATTGTTTGGGCGCGATATTACAGGGGCTCACGCCTAGATGCAACTAAGACAGGCTCATAAGGCAAGAAAAACTTTGGGCGGCCAAGCCGCTAATACCCTCGTAACCTTGACCCCTCCCCCGCCGCTTGTTACGTTCGGCTGTAACCCCTGTCTTCCTAAAGAGATAGCCGGGCAAGAAACGCACGACTCGCTGAGAGATGGGTGTCGGAGGCAAAATGAAGAAAACAGGATTGTTAGTGCTGCTGGTTGCGAGCCTGGCTTGCGCCCAGTCGACGCTCACGTCAACCATGACGGCTACTCCGGATGCATCCGGCATCGTCCCCACCAACCGAGGCGTGCCCTTCGTGCGCTACCAGACGCCGACGACAGCCGACATTTACTGTGCCGGCTTTATATCGAAGGCCCACGTTGCCGACGCGAACTATGTCACGGGCGGCCTGGAAACCCCGACCGACACCAAGTTCGAGAACGGCGAAATTGTATATCTCGCCGGCCATGGCTACCAGGTCGGCCAGCTTTACTCCATCGTGCGCGAACTGCGCGATGTCAACGAATATGAGATTTACCCCGGCATGAGAAAGTTGCTTTCCGCGGCGGGACACCCGTACTCGGAAGTAGGACGCGTTCGTATCGTCGATTTGCGCAGCCATGAAGCAATTGCGGAAGTCGTCTTCAGTTGCGATGCGATCAACCCCG
>JBAVYO010000004.1:0-16909 GCA_049698855.1 Terriglobales bacterium | reverse complement strand
GCAGCAGCCGCAGCAAGCGCCGCCCGCGCCGCAAGCGGCGCAGAATCAAGCTCCTCCGCAACAGCCAACGCCGCAGAATCAGGAACCCGGTTCTGGATTTGCGCAGCCACGGCAGAGCGACCAGGTGGCACAGCTGCGGACGCCCGCGCAGGGGGGAAGCCGCGTGGTGCCGAACTTTAATAACACAACGACCCCGGGCTCGGCGATCGAACAGGCGGAGCAAGCGGCGGCCGCGAGTCGCGGGCATTACGGCACAGGACAGGGCGGCGATTACGGGCTGAGCCAGGGGCGCGGCGGCCCGAAAGCGCTCGACCAAGCCGAGATTCTGACCGACACGATGGGTGTGGATTTCGGTCCGTACCTGACCCGCGTGGTTCAGGTTGTGAAGGCGAACTGGTACAACATCATGCCGGAGTCGGTCAAAGCGCCGATCTACAAGCAGGGCAAGCTCTCGATTGAATTCGTTATTCAGAAAGACGGCAATGTCAGCGGCATGACGCTGCACACCTCCTCGGGGGATGTGCCGCTGGACCGCGCGGCGTGGGGGAGCATCACGGCGTCAAATCCGTTTCCGCCGCTGCCGAAGGAATTTCCCGGACAAATTCTCGGTTTGCGCTTCTACTATTTTTATAATTTGCAGCCGGACGATTTGAAGTAAGAGTTCAGCCACCTACTTCACATACTTCGGTTCCTCGCCTTTTGACCACGGATCATACGTTGCCACAAAGTGCACCCGTTCTTTGCGGGTGGGATGATCGAAGAACCAGATCTTGGCAAATTCACTCGGATCAGGGTCGGCCAGATTCTTCTCGCCGCTTTTCTGAAAATAGTGGGCCGCGACCTGGTTTGGGTTGGGTACGATTCCGCGGATCACCTCGAGGCCATAGCGGTCCGCCTCGTGCTCAAAATGGCGGCTGACGGCGTTGAACACGGGAGTCGCCAAAAACGCGAGCAAGGTGATAACGAACAGCAAAGCCGGCAACGATGCCCAATCCTGCAAGTCACGAATCCCCCATTGATGACCCCACCGCGCCAACATTCCACGCGAAAGACGGTATCCGAGGTAGAGCATGAAAAGCAGAATACTGCCGTCGATGGCAATTTCCTTGGGGATGTGATGCAAGACGTAATGCCCCATTTCGTGTCCGAAGACAAATAGCGTTTCCGGGACGGTTGCCTTGGCGATGGTGTTGTCCCACACGACAACGCGCTTGGATGCGCCAAAACCCGTGACATAAGCGTTCAGGCCGGTTGTCTTCGAACTGGCGTTCATGACGAACATGCGGTCGGCGGGAATTTCCATTCCGCCGCGATGGACGACCTTCTGCATCTCGGCGAGTAGGACGGGCCGCACGCTTTCGAGCGGTTTGAAAGTATAGAAGAGAGGATCAATGACAATCGGTTGCAGGAAGAACATCGCCAGCAGGATGGGGATGGAAGCGAGCCAGAAGTAGAGCCACCAGCGGCGAGGGCTGCGCCGGACGACAAAATAAAGGATCCCGACGAGCACGGTTCCAACAATCAGCATAATGGCCTGGTTCAAAATCCAGTCTCGTGTCCAAGCCGTCCAGGTTTGCACAGAGAGCCCGTAGGCACGCTGGAGGGACTCATCCCAAATGTCCGAGGCAATTCCAGGGATGGCGATCGTCAGGAGGATCAGGGGCGCGAAGACGATCAATTGCACGAAACGGCGCGAGGAGATGCGTTCGGCCAAGTCGCGAAACGCGGGGGCAACGCGCCAGCGCAAAATCACCAGCAAAACCAGAAATCCGTAAAAAGCGCTGATAAAAATGTGGCGATAGTGGGAGTTCGAATACGCTTTAGCCCGGGCGTATTGCTCAGGAGGAGGAGAGTATTCCAGAATCGTGTCCGGCGCAGATTCGGGCGCGCCGGTAGCGGGAGCAGCGGTGGCCGGAGGGAGTACCGCGGAATTGGCGGGACTGGTCTGCGCGGCGGTCATCGCCGGGAGCGCGGCCGGGAGCGCGCTTGCGAAAAAGAAGAATAAAACAATGAAGCGCAGAGCGTTCAATGGTGTTTCCTCCGGCGGAAATTATGGCACAATGCCGGTCAGATGAGTGGGCAGGAAACTGGGCAAGAGGCGGCTGTTATGTGGAGAAGCGTGACGATTCCAGAGTAATTGCTGTGAAGGCATTACTAAGGTGCACGAATGAGATGAATTCGTTAACATAGGGGGGATTGCTGTGTTGATGCGGCCGGGTTGGCGCGCATCTGAATTCACAGTGCATTGGAACTTGCATAAATTCCGAGGAAAATCAGAGCACATACAAATGAAGATTCGACAGCTGTTACCGCTTCTCGTGTTGGTTGGGGTCATGCTTTGCCTGCCGGTTTTGGCGGACGATACGCCGGAGGCGCTGCGTCCTCCTAAGGGTGCGCAGATGGCGTTGGTGGTGTTTGAGGATCTGCAATGCCCGCAGTGCGGCCGGGTTGCCCCGCTGCTTGACCAGGCCTCGCACACTTATAAGATTCCACTCATCCAGCACGATTTTCCTTTGCCGATGCACAATTGGTCGTTCGACGCCGCGGTAATTGCCCGCTACTTCGATACGCACTCGAAGGATTTGGGCAACGAATTCCGGTTGGATGTGTTTCAACATCAATTCGACATTGTTCCGCAAACTTTGCATTCGTTCGCCGAGAAGTTTGCGACCGACCACAAGGTGACGCTCCCGTTCGTGGTCGATCCAGAGGGCAAACTGGCGGGGCTGGTAAAAGCTGACCGAGACCTCGGCAACAGCCTGCACATCCAGCACACACCGACGATCTATATCGTCAGCAGCAAGAAGGGCGCGAAGCCCTACGTAGAGGTAACCGACACGTCGCAGCTATACGTGATGATTGATGCCATGAAATAGAGGAGGCCGGAGGTAAGAGGTCGGAGGTTTGAGGTCAGAGGTACGGATCCAAGAATCTCGGTCATCTGGGATCTTCGAATCTTGGGAAACATCACATTTTTCTTGTGCGGACGGTCACGGTTGTTCTTCAACTGCTAACACTACGATCAAATCGAGGTGTTGCATGCGAAGAGATTCCGAGGCTTTGAAGGTTCGCACCAAGAATTTTGCTCTGCGAGTTCTTAAACTGTACCAATCTCTTCCTCGAACCGAAGAAGCAAGGATTTTAGGGAAACAGCTTCTTCGATGCAGCACATCGATCGGCGCAAATTATCGCGCAGCCTGCCGCGGACGCTCTCGCGCTGAATTTACATCCAAGCTGGGAATTGTGGTGGAAGAAGCCGACTAGACAGTTTTCTGGCCGGAACTTCTTCAGGAAGGAAACATTTTCCCGCCCGAAAAGCTGCGGGATCTCTTGCGCGAGGCAAACGAACTTGTCTCGATCTTCGTTAGTTCCGTGCGGGCGGCCAAAGGTCCACTCATGCAATCTTAGAGTTAGTTGGGCAGCGAAGGTTTTACCTTCGACCTCCCACCTCCCACCTCAGACCTGTCCTCACTCGCTCCACTTCCTAAACAGCAATGCGCCGTTTGTTCCGCCGAAGCCGAACGAATTCGACATGGCGTATTCAACCGACACCTTGCGTGCCTGGTTGGGAACGAAATCCATGCCTTCGGTTTCGGGATCCTGATTCTCCAGATTGATCGTGGGCGGCAAAATCTGGTCGCGCAATGCAAGAACAGTGACTCCCGCCTCTAAACCTCCCGCTCCACCCAGCAAGTGTCCGGTCATGGATTTGGTCGAGCTGACGGGGACACGCTTTCCAAACAGATTGCGAATGGCGTGAGCTTCGAGCGTGTCGCCTATAGGAGTCGAAGTGCCGTGCGCGTTGAGATAGCCGATCGCTTCCGGTGCGAGTTTGGCGTCGCGCAGCGCATTGCGCATGACACGAAAGCCTCCTTCATGCTCAGGAGCGGGCTGGGTCATGTGATAGGCGTCGGCCGACATGCCATAGCCGACGATTTCAGCAAGGATGGGAGCACCACGGTGGCGGGCGTGCTCCAATTCTTCCAGGATGAGAATGCCGGCACCTTCGCCCATGACGAAGCCGTCGCGGTCTTTGTCCCAGGGACGGCTGGCGCGAGCCGGGTCGTCGTTGCGGGTGGAAAGCGCGCGCATGGCGGCGAATCCACCGACGCCCATGGGAGTGATGGCGGCTTCGGCGCCGCCAGCGATCATTACGTCGGCGTCCCCGTGCTGGATGATGCGGAAGGAATCGCCGATGGAATGAGCGCTGGTGGTGCAGGCGGTAGCCGTGGCTTCGTTCGGTCCCTTGGCGCCGACGCGCATGGAGACGTGCCCGGCGGCGAGGTTGATGATTGAAGCGGGAATGAAAAAAGGCGAGATCTTGCGCGGGCCGCCTTCGAGCAGCGCGGTATGCTCGCGCTCGATGACATCGAATCCGCCAATACCGGAGCCAATGTGGACGCCAACCATCTCCGCGTTTTCAGGCGTGACCTGAAGCTGCGAGGCTTTGAAGGCCTCGTCGGCGGCGGCGATGGCGAAGTGAATGAAGCGGCCCATCTTCTTCACTTCTTTTTTTTCGATGAAGTTCAACGGGTCGAAGTTGCGAACCTCGGCGGCGATCTGGCAAGCATAGGCGGAGGTATCAAATGCGGTGATGCGGCTGACACCGCTCTTTCCGGCCTGCAGGGCCTGCCAGACCTCGCCGGTCGTATTGCCCAGGGCGCAGATCAGGCCGATGCCGGTGACGACAACCCGCCGTGGCAATTTATTTGCCCGCCTTGGCGTGCTTGCCGATGTAGTCCACGGCGTCGGCGACGGTGCGAATCTTCTCGGCGTCCTCATCGGGAATTTCGATGTCGAAGGCTTCTTCAAAAGCCATGACGAGTTCGACGGTATCGAGCGAATCGGCGCCGAGGTCGTCGACGAACGAAGCGCTGGGAGTGACTTCACCCTCGTCCACGCCTAATTGCTCTACGATGATCTGTTTCACTTTTTCATCAACAGCTGCCATGTTCTCCTCGTTTCTGAGTCAGGGGATAGCGGCTCCATACGGGCCGGCATTTTTCGATCTACGACTGCGTGTTGCTCACAGTATTGGATGAAATCGAACCAATAGTCTAAAAGGGAATGGAGAAGTATGCAAAGGCCGGGATGCGCGGTCAAGCACTTGGGCATCCTAATCGTTCGCCGCGAACGCGGTCAAACTCGCGCGAACACGCAAAAGGCCGGAGCGATGCGCGCTCCGGCCCAAATGCAAATGCGAAGCGTGATTCGCCTATGCCGCCGGCTTCATCCCAAGCGCCGCTTGAAGTTCGGCGAGTTTGTCCTTGGCCGCGGCCGCCTTTGTCATCGCATCCTGGAGCTTGCCGGACTGGAACGCGGCCGAAGCGTCGTCCCAGGCCTGTTTGACGGAGGCGAGGTTGTCTGCCGCGCCATCGGGAAGCTTGTGTTTTTTCGTGAGTTCGCCGACCTTGGCCTCGACATCGGAGACGAGTGCGGGCATCGACGAGTTCATCTCGTTCCATTTGGCGGTCAGTTCGTCTTTTTTTGCCGATGCAGCCGCGCTCAGGGCCTTGATTTTTTCGGGGAGGTCCTTAGTGGCTTCGAGGGCGACGCTGTAGTCGCCTTTATCGAATGCAGCCTTGGCGGAATCGATCGACGTTTGCACATCCTTGGCTTGGTCGGGCACGTACTGATTGGCCTGGTCCGCCACAGCCGAATATGCGGTCTGGGCGCTCTGGATCGCGGTTTGCGCGGCAGTTTTTTTGGCGCCATTGCAGGCGGTGAGCAATAGGATTCCCGTGAGGATAGTGAATATCAACAATCTGTTTTTCATCTGTCTCCTATGTAGGCTTTTTGTGGGTTGGTGTTGCTATTGAATGAACAGTGGATTAGTGAGCATTCTGCTTCGATCACAACATCTCGTGCGTCATTGTAATTGAAAAAGCGTTCTTTAACGTGTGATCGATGAACATGAGGCAGATAAAAAGATCGTCAGTCTCAGCGGCTATTCAGCGATGGTGGGACCGAGCACTCACTTCGAATACATATCCCTGAGTTCGACCTGACGGCTTGTCATTGGAATTGCGCGACCTTCGATGTACACCTGCTTGACATCGGTTTTTACGTCGAGAGGATCGCCGTTGGCCATGACTACATTCGCGGTCTTCCCCACGTCGAGCGATCCCAGCCGGTCGGCCACGCCCCAGATTTCGGCTGCGTTGATCGTGATCGCCTTGAGCGCTTCATCGTAGGGGAGGCCGAAAGCGGTAGCGAATCCGGCGGCGTCGGGCAAATTGCGTACGTTGTGCGCGGAGTAGGAGGCGAACGCGATCTTCACTCCTCGTTTGTAGAGCTGCGCGGGCAGGCTGTAGACGGCATCGTAGCGTTCGTCTTCTTTCGGAGCCTCATATATCGGCCCAACGATCACCGGCACTTTAAGGCTGGCAACGTAGTCAAGCACAGGCTGAGAGTAGCTAATGTGGTTGAGCACAAATCTGAGCTTGAAATCGCGAGCGAGGCTGACCGCCGTCTGCAAGTCGCTGGGACTTTCGGCCGCGAGCACGATCGGTTTCTTGCCATTGAGATACGGCAGCAAGGCTTCCAACTTTAGATCGCGCTTGGGAGCAAGAGGCTCTCCCTTTTTGTCTTTATTCTGATTTTGGGCCGCGTCGGATTTTTTGCGTTCGTAGTCGGACCATTTGGCCTGGTAATCGAGCGCGTCCTGGAAAGCCTGCCTCAGCTGGGCAATCAGGCCCATGCGGGTGGAGGGGAATTTGCGTTTGTCGAATCCGCCTTTGTTGCGCCTCTGATCTCCGGTGAAGTTAAGCGGCATGGCGATGTCGCGAATGAGGAGCATTTGCGGGGCAGACTCGCCATCGAGTTGAATGAACGAATCCTGGCCCGGGAGCGTGTCGCCGCTTTCGGGAGCTACGATTGCGTTCGTGATCCCGTTGAGACGGGCGACCGGGATCAGAACCGATTCGGCGTGAAATGCATCGTAGACGTGCATGTGCGGCATGATTTCGTCGCTCATCTCGACCAAGTCATTGGTCATGTTTTCCGCGGAGATTTCGGTAAGGCCAAGCTGCGTTTCGGAATCGATGAGGCCGGGATAGACAGTCATGCCAGTGGCATCGACGACCTGCGCGTTGGCGGGAATGCTGACGGAATTTGCTGCACCTACAGCGGTGATTTTGCCGGATTGCATTACAACGACACCGTTCTCGATGGTGCCGTGAGTGATGGTCAGGAGCTTGCCACCCTTGAGGGCGATGGGGTTCTCTTGAGCTGCGGCGAAGGTCAACGTCAAAAGCAAAGGCAAAAACAAAAACAAGAACAAAGGGAGCGGGCGGGGGCCCTTTCGACTTCCGCTCAGGGCAGGTCCGCTACACAGGGGCTTGACGGTCGGGTGGGAGTAGGGGTCCTTCGACTCCGCGGCTGCTTCGCTGCGCTTCGCATCCGCTGCGCTCAGGAAGACAGGTATTGTTGGACGCTGCCAGAAAGAAATTGAGAGCTGACAACTGGGAGCTGAGAGCTTAATCGAGACTTTCATTTATTCGCCCTCCTTGTAGTGGGTGGTGCCAAGGCCGGGAAGAGCGCGGTCGAAATAGACCTCGCCGTCGATCAGAACTTTGCTGGGCACGCCGTAACTGGAGAGTGGATAGCCATCCCAGATGACGAGATCGGCGTCTTTGCCTACGTCGATCGAGCCGACGCGATCATCGACGCCGACGATCCAGGCAGCGTTGAGCGTGATCATTTTCAAGGCTTCCTCCTCGGTCGCACGGCCGTAACGCATGGTCTTGGCGGCCTCCTGATTGAGCCGGCGCGTGTAATCTTCGGAGTCACTCTTGATGGCAACGCGCACACCCTTGCGCATGGCCATGACGGCATTCCACGGGATTGCGTCCCAGGCCTCCTGCTTGTAGCCCCACCAGTCGGCGAAGGTGGCGATGCCGATGTTGTTGGCAGCGAGTTGGTCCGCGATTTTGTAGGCTTCGAGCGCGTGGTGGAAAGCGCGGAGGTTGTAACCGAACTCCTTGGCAAGGGCGATTTCGGTGAGCATTTCATCAGAACGATAGCAGTGAATTTGCACCATGAGTTTGCCGCGGAGAACATCGGCGAGCGCGTCGAGTTTGAGATCGCGCTTGGGCGGCGAAGCATCTTTGTCGCCACGTTTAATTTTGTCGTTGTAGTTGTCCCATTCCTTCATGTAGTCCTGCGCTTCGACGAGCGCCTGCCGCTGGACTGCGAAGTTGCCCATGCGGGTAGATGGCAACTGGTCGCGGCCGCCATAGACGCGCTTGGGGTTTTCTCCACTGGCAAACTTGATAGAGCCGGGAGCGTTGGGGAAGAGCATTTCATCGCGCGCAGCGCCGTACTTATGCTTGATGACAACGGCTTGGCCACCGATCATGTTGGCCGAACCATGCAGCAGAAGTGAAGTGGTGACGCCTCCGGCGAGAGCGCGGTAGATTGCCTTGTCCTGATAGTCGAAGGCGTCTTTCATGATCATCTGGGGCGTCACCGGGCTGGTGGCTTCGTTGACATCGTCATCGAGCGCGATGTGCGAGTGGGAGTCGACAATACCGGGCGTCAGATATTTTCCCTGCGCATCGATTACCGTAGCGCCAGCGGGCGCGTTGACCCTCTCGCCGATGGCAGCGATTTTGCCATCCTTGATGTAGACAGACCCGTTCTTGATATTGCCGTGGGTGACGGTCATGACGACGGCATTTTTGATGACGATGTCATGGGCAGGCGTGGATTGGGCAAAGGCGAGCGAGCCGATGGACGCCGCTAAAATCAACCTGGCCGCAGATCGTATGGACATCTGCATGGTGGAGACTCCGAAAAGAAGAATCGGTGGAGCAGTGGGATTGTAGGGGGCTTGCGCGCAGAGGGTCAACTTGTCGGGTTTGTCTCGGACGAGTCCTTTGGCGATACTCGCTTGCGAGGGCCGACAACTCATGGGACGATTGAGGCGTGAAAATCTCGATTGCGGTCCTTATTGCTCTAATGTTCTCGTTGCCTGCGCTGGCTGCCGATTGTCCGGAGAATCAGCCCAAGACGGACGATGTGCTCGTCAAACTGGAGCGGGATTGGGCCAAGGCGTTGAACCGGAAGGATTCCGCAGAGGTCGCTTGCATGGTCGCCGACGAATTCGAAGATGCCGACGTGGATGGTTCGCTGCACACGCGGGCGGAAATGCTGTCGCACATTCCAAACCGGAAGCCGAGGGAGAATCGTCTCAGCGAACTGCATGGGCACGTCGAGGGAGACATGGGATTCACGCGCGGATTAAATACGATTGTGGACGCTTCCGGCAAGGCGGTTGCGCGGGTTCGTTTCACCGATGTATTCACGTACCGCGATGGCCGGTGGCAAGCGCTCGCTGGGCAAGAGACACTTCTCGGCGAGGCGAGCCGCTAGGTGCGCGCCGTTGTCCAACGCGTGAGCCGGGCCAAAGTTAGGGTCGATGGCGAGATCACGGGTGAAATCGGGCGCGGATTGCTGATTCTGCTGGGGGTGGGTGCGGGAGACACGACTAGCGCCGCCGATTATCTCGCCGAAAAAGTCATTGGCCTGCGCATCTTTGAAGACACTGGCGGGAAGATGAATCTTTCCGTGGCCGAGGCTGGCGGCGCTATTCTCGCGGTGTCGCAATTCACGCTATATGGAGATGTGCGCCGTGGCAGGAGACCATCATTCGATGCAGCCGCTCCTCCGCAGCCGGCGCGCGAACTCTATGAATACTTTGTGGCGAAAATCCGCGGCGCGGGGCTGCGTTGCGAAACGGGACGATTCCAGGAAATGATGCAGGTGGAACTGGTGAATGAAGGGCCGGTGACGATTCTGCTCGATTCGGCGAAGGCATTCTAGTCTTCGCGGCGCGGTGCCCAAACAAAAACGCCGCCAGCTCTCGCCGGCGGCCCGCGAATTCAGAAGGAAGAATCAGTCGCGCTCCGGCGGCCTCTTGCCTGATACAGGGATTCTGTCCTCCTGGTCGAGGAACTCTCGAGGTCCGTGGTCGGAGTGCGCGTTCGGAACCGGCAGGTCTCCCGCAGAGGAGAGAAATTCCTGCTCGGGTGCAGCGGCTTCCTGACCACTCGTGGTCGTGAAGATGGCTTCGCTGAATATCTTCCCGGACTTGGTGTTGGCCGAGGCAAATATTGGAAACGCTTTGCCGTTGGCGAAGCCGACTGAGACGTAGTCGGCGACCATGGTGCCGGAGAAGGTATTCGGCAGCCAGCTCAAATGCATCGGTCCGGCCAATGTTGCCGGAGCGCTCCACGTCGCTCCCGCGGTCGACGACTGGATGAAGCCTGCATAAAGCTGGCAAGTGGTGGCTGTGCACTTTGAAACCGGATAGTAGTAATAAGCTAGAGCCAAGTGAGCAGTGGAGCCTTTTGTTCCGGGAGCGATGCCCAGGCCGATGATGAAGTGATCCACCGTGCTGAAGGTGCCATCGATCGGAACGCGCTTCACGGGCGCCCATTTTGTGCCGGTGGTGGTGGTGCTGTAGACGATGTCGTTTTCGGCGCAGTTGGTCCGGTAACGGCAATCCGGCCATGCCACATAGATCTTGCCTGCCGCATCCATTGCCGATGCGACCAGGCCGGCGCTGCGCAAGTTGCCTGCCTCGAGGTGGCTCGGGTTGGTGGCGACATTGATTGCCTTGGTCCAGGTATTGCCGCCGTTGGTGGAGGTGAACGCGACGATATCGCCGTTGAAGGCATTGATGGGGACAATCACCGTGCCATTGGGGCGGACGACGGGCACGCCACCAACGCCGTAATCCGAGCCTGCGGTTGGTGACTCCTTGCTCCAGGTCAGTCCGCCATCCGTGGACGTGCTCATTTCGATCAGATCGCCCTGCGAGGTGTCGTCCCACTCGGAGTAGCAGTTGCCGTAGTATTTGCTGGTAGCCATGTTGTCGCACGCGATCCAGTTCTTATCGGGCGAGCCCAGGTTCGTCACCGGAACAGGCTTGTTCCAACTAAGGCCGTCTGTCGAGCGGCTGACTGCAACTGAGGTATTGTTTTTGCCGATCGGCAGAGTTGAGACTAACCAGACCTTGTATTTGGCGTCATAAGCCACGGCAGCGTCGCTGGCGGCTTCGTTCTCACCATTGCCCTGATAAATGGTGATGCCGGGCAGAAATCCGTTGGTCCAAGTGGTGCCGCCGTCGGTCGAGGTCGCGAATCCGATGTCGGCTCCGCCGCCGCCGTAAATGCGTGCCACCTGGAACGCGGTCACGATTGTCGAGCCCCATGAAAATGCGCCGGGTTCAACTTCCGTATCGTGCTGGCTGGGACTGTCTGTAAACGTATCCTGGCTGAGCTGGGTGAGCGCCACCTGGGCAGGAGCGGATGCCGCGAATATAAGACCGGCCGCCAGTATCAGCAGGAACAGGCGGCCTTGGGAGGGCTTTCCGATCTTCATTGTGGTCAACCTCGAGAATGGGGAATGAGTAATGATCGGCGCGGGCGCACTACAGACCCGAAAATGCTGCGCAGAGGCCTTTGCCGAAAAATTGAAGAGGAAAGAAGTAACAGACTTGGGCGTGTTTCAAAATGCCTTTCGAGCCGAAGCGCACTCCCGCAGGGGCTGAAGCCCCATAATTTTGCAGGGCGCTTAGGGCACGGCTGAAGCCGTGCGCTTCCCCGGCCCGATTTATGCGACACGCTCTACTACTTCAGGTAGTTCCAACCTCAAGAATGCGAGGGTAACCACTGGGAATGCTCGTGTCAACGCAAAACGTCGCGTACTGCGGCCCATTGGTGCAAGCTTGTGGTATTCATCCGCAAGTTCTTGCGCAATGCTGTGGCTCGCAAGACGCTAGTTGGAAGCCTGGACCTGCATGGTTTCGGTGATCCAAAGTTGGGCGGGCGCACCTTTCGTGGTGCGGGTTGCGGTTGCTCGAAAGCTGCCTGAGGAGAGTTCCACATCGTAGACGTAAGGCGGACGCTCGCTCTTGATGGTGAGGTAATTTCCAGAAGTTAGCTCGTCAAGAGAGGCGTATTTGCCCTCGCTCGCCATGTATCCGCGCTCGGCGTTGGCGATGGAGATGAGGTCATTCTTGACCCCGACAATGTTGGCGACTTCGGCGCTGTCAGAAGAAGCGGCGGCGGGATCGATCGCTTTGACCTGCAGAGAGTAGATGTACATGCCAATCGCCAGGGTGACGACGGTTCCGACGAAACCAAATACTCTGCCCATAATGCGCTCCGAAGGTTATTGCAGCGCGAATGCGGCCGTAGAACAAGGTAACCAGAGTGCTGGGACACCGAGTATGTTCAGGCAGGATTCATGTACTTCAAAACATGCCCGGTTGCGATTGCTGTTCGATGTAGCGGCGGCTGTCGAATTTCTTGCCGGTGCTTTGTCCGGACATGTAACGAATCATGCCGAAGATGGGGCGGTTGAACCAGGGGCGATCGAATTTGCCGACGATGGACCAGGCGATGCCTGCGTATCCATTCGGGTCGCGGCCGTCGAGTTCATATTTGTCGTTGAGGGCGACGGCGATGCGATAGGCTTCGGCGGGCGTGCGGGACCATTCGAGAATTTTCTTTCCCCAATACATGCGGACGTAGTTGTGCATCCAGCCGGTTGAAACCATCTGACGCTGGGCGGCATTCCAGAGAGGGTCGTGGGTCTCGGCGTTTTCGAGTTGGCGCTCGGTGTAGAGGTACGAACGCGGGTCGTTCGCGTGAGCGGCTAGAGTGCGGTGGGCCCAGGGCTCTCCGCACTCGAAGTTATCGTAATTCGGATTGTAAGTGACGAGGTTGATGGCTAACTCGCGCCACGTGATGAGCTGATCAAGGAAGGCATCTTTGTCGGGCTTGGGGGCGTCGGCGGCTTGGACTGCAAGCGCGATGGTGAGAGGACTGATGTGGCCGAAGTGGAGATAGGGCGACAGGCGGGCGGTTCCGTCGAGTTCGGGATGGTTGCGATGCTTGGAATAGTGCGCGAGTTTCTTCTGCGTGAATTCGCGGAGGAGGCGGAGGGCTTCTGCTGTGCCACCTTTGAATGTGGTTACGGGCGGGACGGAACGGTCGAGATGCCAGCCTTCGAGGATGTCGAAGTCGACGGGAAGAGATTGGAGTTTGGGCGGCTTGCGCCAGGCAACTTTCGCGCGCGGATTTTTGGCCTTGATCAGGAAGCGGTCGAGATAGGCGGCGAGTTTTTTGCGAAGGTGGAAGGCGGCGTATTGCTCCTTCTCGATGAGGCGCGAGGGAACGATGACGTCGGAGTCAACGGTCCAGAAGGGGACGAGAAGCTTTTTGGTGGCAATAGCGCGCCAGCGCTCGGGCTGGCGCATAGGATTTTCGTCGCCGACGACTAGCGCGGGTTTCACTTCGTCGCAGAATCTGAGCAGGCTGTGATCGGGATACCGGCGGAAGACGAATCCGACGTTGCGCTTGGCGAGGTCGTCGGCGATGTCGGGGATACCTTCGGTCAAAAACCTGTACGGTCGCAGATTGGCGTTGGGATAGAACGGGACGGGCGCGAAATAGGCAACTACAGGCTTGTTCAGCGCGTTCGCGGCAAATACAGCGGTATCTAGGGCTGGGTTGTCGAGAGCGCGCTGCGAGCGCTGCATCCAGTAGACGACGCAGGAGCCATCGGGGTCGGGCGAGCCGGGGCGGCGCATGCGGACGCGCGGGGCGACAGCGAGTTTTTCCAGTTCGTTCACGATTGCTCTCTGGCGGGGCCGCTAGAAGTTTACTGGCAATTGGCAACTGACACCTGGCAACTGCTTTCTTGTAGGATCGAAGCGTTATGAGTTCTGCTTTTGACGATTTGGGAAGTCGGAGTTCTGTGGTTGGCGAGTTCGCTGCGGCGAGGAATTCGGTGCCGCTGCCGGTGGAGCATTCGAGTGCGCGGCTGCTGGAGTTTGAGGCGCTGCGAGAGCTGCTTTCGGCATACGCTTCGTCTCCGCTGGGGAAGCGGCGGATTGGGGAGTTGCGGGCCTCGCGCGATCTGGCGTGGATTGAGAGTCAGCATGCGCTGACGGCGGAGATTCGCGAGTATCGACGCGTGGGCGGGCGATTTGAGTTTGGCGGGTTGCCCGAAGTCGAGCGATTGGTGGAGAAGTCACGAATTGTGGGAGCGGCGCTGGAGACGACGGAGATTCGCGACATTGTGCTGCTGGTGGATCGGGCGGCGGAGTGGCGGGAGATTGTGAAGCAGCCTCCGGCGGCGATGCGGGTGGAGTGGGTTGCAGTTGCGGCGCTCTCGGAGGGGATTGGGGATTTTAGCGATTTCCTGCGGGCGTTTCGCAACAAGATTTTGCCCGATGGGACGCTCGACGATAAGGCATCGCCGGAGCTGTCGCGGGTTCGGCGCGAGATTGAGAAGCAGAAGCGGACGATTCAGGAATCGCTGCGCGGGCATTTGCGGCGGCTGACTGAGGGCGGCAGCGTGCAGGATGAGCTGATCACGATCCGCGGCGAGCGGTTCGTGATTCCCGTGAAAATCGAGCAGAAGCGTCGCGTGCAGGGCGTGGTGCACGGCGCTTCGTCGAGTGGGCAGACGGTGTTTGTCGAGCCGCTGGAGACGATTGAACAGAACAATGAACTGGTGCGACTGATCGATGAAGAGATGGCGGAGGTGCATCGGATTCTGATCCAGATGACACGGCAGATTGGCGAGAGCGCGGCGGAGATTCTGGCCGCAGCGGCAGTGCTGGGCGAACTGGAGTTGCAGTTTGCCAAGGCTCGGTTTGCGGAGGATTACGGGTGCGTGACGGCGGAGATGAGCGCTGCTGGAAGCGATCACGCAGCGGCAGACGACGGGAGCCGAGCTACGCTCGGCCTGGACGGGCGGGGTCGCCCGTCCCCGCCCGAACTGGACAGCCGAGGGCAGCTGTTTCCAAACGAACTGGACAGCCGGGGGCGGCTGTTCCCACACGAGCAGAATCTGATTCTGCATCGGGCTCGGCATCCTTTATTGGAACGGAATCTCAAGCTCAAGAATGTTGCGATTGTGCCTGTGACTGTCGAACTGGAGGGCGAATGGCGGCAGCTTGTGATTACTGGGCCGAATACTGGGGGAAAGACGGTCACGCTGAAGACCGTTGGACTGCTCGCACTGATGGCGCAGGCGGGAATTCCGGTTCCGGCGGATCGGGCAGTGTTGCCGGTATTTGGCGGGGTGCTGGCCGATATTGGGGACTATCAGTCGATCGAGCAGAATCTGTCTACGTTTTCGGCGCACGTTACAAATATCGATTTCATTTCCCGCACGGCTACGGCAGATTCGCTGGTGCTGCTGGATGAGCTGGGGTCGGCGACCGATCCCGAAGAAGGCGCGGCTTTGGCGGTGGCGATTGCCGAACACTTTCGGGCGGTCGGATGCATGAGTGTGATCTCGACGCATCACACTTCGCTCAAAGTTTATGGGGCGAATACAGCGGGTGTAATCAATGCGGCGGTTGGCTTCAACGAGACAACGCTTGAGCCGACTTATGAGCTGAAGACGGGCGTGCCGGGGGCTTCGGCGGGAATCAATATAGCTCGGCGGCTGGGGCTGAATCCGGCGATTGTAGCTTCGGCGCAGGGACGGCTGGGGTCGCAGACGCAGGATGTGGCGCGGTTTTTGGATCGTCTGCATTCGGATTTGCGTGCCCTTGAAGAAGAGCGGGCGCGGATGAACGCGCGCGAAGCCGAACTGGAGCGTGAGAAGACTCAGCTTGCCGCGGAGGGGCGCAAGGAGCAGCAGACGAAGATTCGCGAGATGGAGAAGAAGCTGGAGGTATTGTTTCGCGATTTTGAATATCACGCGCGCGAGGCGGTGAATGCGATCCAGGATCGGGCGGCGGCGCAGAAGCTCTCGAAAGAGGCGGAAAGGCGGATTGCGCGGGCTCGGCGGGAATTTCGTGAACAGTTTGATTCGGCGGTCGTGGCGCATGCGACAGGCGCGGATCGCGGCGATCCCGATGCGCAGCCTTTGATGGTGAAGCATGTGTCGGAGGGCGACACGGTCAAGCTGAAGTCGATGGGGCGGGCGGCGGTGGTGAAGAAGAGGATCGACGAGAACCACTTCGACGTGGAGATCGGGTCGATGAAGATGCGCATTGCGCGCGACGACATTGCAGAGGTGGTGGCGCGGGTGACGGATTCGCCGGTGGAGGCGGCGCGGGCGCGGGGGATAAAAGTTTCGCTGGAGCACGACGGGAGCGACTCAGCTACGCCGAGCGAGATCAACGTGATCGGGCGGACGGTGGACGAGGCTACGCGCGAGGTGGAGCGATTCGTGGACCGGGCGTTTTTGGCGGGAATGGCGCGGGTGCGGATTGTTCACGGCAGCGGGATGGGAATTCTGCGCAAGGCGCTACGGGAGTATTTGACGAAGCATCCGCATGTGGAGACGGTAACGGAGCCGCCGCATAATGAAGGCGGGGGTGGGGCGACGGTGGTTGAGCTGCGCGTATAGCGTATATTTATCAATAACTTACATTGCAGCCGGATGACTGCATCGCGCGAGTAAGGTGAAAAACTTCACCACGCTTGATGCTTGAGGTTCTCTAATGTCCGCCTCTTACTCCGAAGCCAGGACGTCGTAGTTGTAATTTACGAGGGCGCGTTTGGGGGGATCTTTTAGTCCCTTGAGAGGAACCTTCTGTTCGACGGAGTTATTGCCGACAAGGCGGGCCCGCCCTACGTTGACGGTGCGGCCATCCGCTAATTCCAGGTAAACAGGGACGATCATCTTGAACTTGTCGTCCACTCCGGACTGCGTGACCTTGAGGTCCATCGTTACTTCACCGTTAGGATCCTTGCCGAAGGCGTAAGTCATTTTATAACTGGGCAACGCTGTCCCGTAGACATATTCGTTGAAAAACCAATCGAGGCGATGGTTGCCGTCGATATCCATCTCGTGCGTCATGTGCTTTTCGACCATGGCCTTGAAGTCCTCGGTGGTGGCTGCCTTGCCGGAGTAAGTCTGCACAAAGTCA
>JBAVYO010000003.1:0-4567 GCA_049698855.1 Terriglobales bacterium | reverse complement strand
GACTGCGCAGCGTGAGTCGGGCATTCTGATGGATGTCCATTCGGTCTGACCTCGGAAACTGGATTGCTCGTCACAATCAGCTTCTCTGGTCCCGATCGAATGGACAACGTCTTGAAAGATCACAGGTGGCCCATGTCTTCCACAGCGTAATTCATGAGTCTCAGTCCACTCGAACTGCGGGTGCCCCATGTCTCGCGGTTTTCGAGACGTGGGCAAGTCGCCAGTCAGCATCCACAAAATGACCGCACTATCACGTCGGGACGCGAACTTTCATCTTCAGAGAATGGAGGGACAGACGGGACGTACCCCGGTTTTTCTTTCGGCCGGTCAATGTCTGCCACAGCGCAATTCCTGAGTCTCAATCCACCCATACCGCGGGTGTCCCATGTCTCGCGGTTTTCGAGACATGGGGAAGTCGCCAGTCAGCATTGATAAAAATAACCTCACTACACCGCCGAGCTGCGAACCTTCACCTTCAGAACCTCCCACTCATTTACTTTCACTGGACCCGTTTCCCCGACGGCGTAGGCCCGGTAACTGCTCCAGCGCCACATCTCCGGCGACTCGACTAACTCCCGTTTCACGGGGTTCCGATGCATGTAACGCAGCTTCTCCACACGCTTCCGTCGAGTCCAGACGTTAAAGTCATAGAATCGCGGCTGCCAAATCTGATGCCCCGACGTTCGAGACGCGGGGAGATTTTGCCTGCGCTCTTCCGCCAGCACACGCCGCGCAAAACCAAGTTTGAGAGCCTGCATGACTGTCGAAGGAGTGCGCTCTTGTGGCTCGCTGATAAGCAAATGAAAGTGCTCGGGCATGACCACATATCCGACGACTACAAACTGATAGCGGCGCCGGACCAACTCAAGAACGGTGAGAAACAGGTCGCGCCAGCCAGCCGTGCCAACGAGCGGTTGCCTCTGGAAAAGACGACGAGGGAAGGAAGGGAGGGTTCACGGGAAACCAACCGCTCCCTCATCTCCATAGAATAGAATGTCATGAAACCGTCCCAGTACCTAGTGAATTCTGTGGCCTTTTTGTCTACTTTCGTACCCTGCAAAAGTACACCATTAGTACCCTCTACTAAAGTAGACATTCTTGCCTGCAAATTGCACAAAAGACTGCCCTCTCGCGCGTTCGAACCGGCGACTTTCCCAGGCCAAATTCGCGACGGAATCCATCGCTGGCGAACGCGAATCTCCGACGGACGAATGTGTCCGTCCTACGCCATCCATTCGCCCTGCGCGATCACTGGCTGGTTGCCTGCGCTACTGTGGCGACGTCGAACCAATCGGTTAGATCTGCATGACCTGCAAGGGTTTCGCGGGCTTTGCCATCCACCAGAATCTTGACGCGCTGAATGCCGGGAACGTTCATGGCCAGCGTTTCCACCAGCGAATTTATGGTGAGCTGCTCGACCTGAATGCCGGAGCGATGCTGATCGGCAAAGGCGGAGTTGAGGTCGATGACGGCTGCTCCCGGCTCGACGAGATAGATGCTGCGCAGATCGGAGGTGGGCGCGAGCGGATGCGCCGCTCCCGGCGTTTGATAGATCCGCAGCAGAGCGCGCAGCAGTTCTTCCGCGCGCTGTTGACGGCCTCCGGGAAGGGGAATTTGTGCGGACTGGGCGCGCAGCGCGCCATCTGCGTCGTTGGCGACGTAAAGCGCGACTGTCTCGGTTGGGCCGAAGGCTGGCGGAACGACGGGAAGCGTTGCGGCTGCTGAGGGCTCAAGCTCCGCTTGCCGCCGCATTTTGCGGAAGTAGAAGCCTAGAGCGATTACCAGCACGATCATGACGGTGACTGCGAATAGGATCTGACGCGGGATCATGGCTGCTCCTTCATGGTCATGGTCGCACCTTCATTTTTCGATCTCATTGTTGAACTCCGTTTGTGGTTGAACCGGCCGGTTGAGCGCTCGCCGGTTGAACGCCGAGGCGATCGCGCAGGCTGGCCAGCGCGTCGGCGATAGCTGCCGCGATCGGTTGCTGGTAGGTCGCGGAGTTGAGATCGGAGAGGCCGTTGGGGCCGGGAGCAAGCTCGACCGCGATGGCAGGTATGAGCAGGTTGTTGAGAGGACGCAGGGACGCGGAGGACTGGCGAGCAGGGAATTGCTGCTTTTGCATCTCGGCTAGAACGGCGGACGCGACTGTGTGGCTGAGTGGCAGCGCGGAGGATTGTACCGTGTTCCATGCGTGAAATGGGCCTGTGCTGGGACCTTCGGCGGGAAGCAACGCGGTGTAAACGCGAACGCCGTTGCCCTGGGAAGCGGCATGCAGGCAGATGTAGACGGCGGCGTGGGCGGTATTGGCGGAGCTGGCGCGCTGATCGAGCGCGATCGTGTTGTCGGAGTCGCGAAGCAGCAGCACTGTGAAGCCGCGGAGTTCAAGTTCGTGGCGCAGAAGGCGAGCCCATGCGAGCGTGAGATCCTTTTCGGCGAGTTGATCAGTGAGCGCGGCTCCGCGTTCGTTGCCGCCGTGCGCGGCATCGACGACGGCGAGAAGGCGTGTGCTTTTGTTGGCTGCAGCGGCGGGCGGTGCAGCAGTGGTCGCGGGTTTGGAGGGCTGCGGAGGAGCTTTTGCCACGGTTGGAAGCGCGGAAAGGACGATGGTCTTTCCGCCATTGGCGAAGCTGGCGATCAGAGGAATGTTGGCGGAGACGTCGAGTTCGGCAAGGCCGTTCGCCTCCGAATAGCTGGCTTGCGTGACCGTTGAGCTTTGGAAGGAGATCGACTGGCTGCCCGGAGAGACGACCGGATCTCGCTTGAAGAGCATGCGGACTTTGCCCGGCTCGGTGGAGATCGTCGGATTAACGGGCGCGGTGAAGTTGACCATCAGACCCGACTGCGGAGCGGATTGCAGCTGGAAGCTGGCGTGGATGGCGATTTCTCCGACGAGTAAGCGGCGCGCGCTTTCGTGGAAATCAACGGGCAATCCCAAAAAGCGCGGCAGTAATGCGCCGAGCGAAGCTAGCGGAACCAGGCCACGCGCGTTTTCGATCAGAAATGGAGCGGGGAGATTGAAGTCGCGGCCGTGAATCTTGGAGCGCAATTTACCGGCTTCGAATTGGGCGTCGATGGCGTTGTAGCGGATGGTGCAGTGGGTGCCGCGGGAATCGCTGGTGACGCGGCCAAAGGGCTCGAGCAGTTCGAGAAGGCCAACATATTCGTGGCCAGCACGATCAACGACCGGAAGGGTGTAATTGACGGTGGTCGAGTAGACGGAGAGTTGTTTCTCGTCGGCGGCAGTGGCGGCGGAGAGCAGAGAGAGGATGGCGAGCAGCAGGACGAGAAAATTTCTAGCAGTCGTGCGCTTTCCATTGTTGCTTTTGAGAAACGGGTTTATGTGCGATGCCAAAGAGTTTCCTCAGCGGCTAAAGCCGTCGATGAATGTGACGCGAATATCGCAGCACTGAAGCGCTGCGCCACCCAAAGGCCAGTGCATAAGGCGATCAAAGTCAGTCTAGTGGATAGCCGGATTCACGGTTAGTGTAGCGGACAATATGGGCGCAACTAATCCAACGCATAAATGGTGAGGCCGCTCAGGAGCTTGGGGTAAAAATCGGTGGATTTCTGCGGAAGCACCTCGCCGGCAAATGCGATATCGCGGACCTGTTTCATGCGGACGGGATTCATCAGGAACGCGAGCTGAACGCGGCCGTCGCGAACTTGCGCGAGAGCGTCAGAAGCGTCGCGAAAATACGAGACGTTTTGCTGATTGCGAATGGCCTCCTCGGAGATGCCGAGACAACTTTCGAGCGCGCATTTGTGCAGCTGTACGACGTCGAGCCACTGCTGGCTTAGTGACAGGTTGCCGAACAAGGCAGTGCCGATGGATTGGGGCGTGTGCAGAAGCAGCGCACGGTCGCGTGCGATGGCGAGCAGAGCGGGGCCGACGATGCCGGCCTGCTGGAGAATCGCGGCGGCGCGGACGGCGTCGACTCCGGGATCGACGTCTTCGACTTTGAAGAATCGGCGAACATCGTTTGGAAACGATGCGATTGTCGAAGGCGAAAGGCCGAAGACGGCGCGGTGCGTGGGCAGGATAACAAGGCCGGGACGATCCATGTCCACGAAAGTCATCATGACGTAGTCGTGAGGCGCGGGGGCTGTGCTGGGGGCGGATTCGCGGCGCTCGTTACGGTAGGCGAGAGCCGTTTCATAGCGATGGTGGCCGTCGGCGATGATCAGTTTCCGATCGCGCATTTGCTCTTGCGCGGCGGCGATGACGGCGGGATCGGAAATCTTCCAGACGCGGTGAATCACACCGTATTCGTCGGCGACTTCGATATCGGGAGCGACAGCGTTGGATGATGCGTCGAGCAGCGCGTCTACCTTTCCGGCGGCGCTGTAGAGCATGAATATCTGGCCGAAGTGGCCGCGAGTGGCGCGAAGCAGGTCGAGACGGTCGGCCTTTGGCTTGGATAGCGTTTGCTCGTGGCGGAAGACGACGCCGGTGGAGTAATCCTCGATGCGGCCGAGAGCAATGAAGCCACGGCGCTCGGCGGCAGATTGCGTGCCGGGGATGGTGAATGTCTGCGAATAGCGGTAGAGCGCGGGAGTTGCATCC
>JBAVYO010000002.1:0-4753 GCA_049698855.1 Terriglobales bacterium | reverse complement strand
ATCACGCAGCATAAGAGCGAGACGCGGGATGGATATGCCGCCGCGCAGCTTGGCCTGGTTGAGTTCGTGAAGGAAAAGAAACTGACCAAGGCGATGCGCGGACATTTTGGCAAGAACAATCTGCCTCCGGCGAAATTTCTGCGCGAGGTTCCGATTGAAGTGGAAGCGCCCACCGAGAACACAGATGGCGCGTTGAAAGTTGGCGATCGCGTGCTGGTGGATATTTTCGACGGCGAAAAGTTTGTGGATATCGTCGGGACCAGCAAGGGGCACGGTTTTCAGGGCGTTGTAAAGCGCCATCACTTCGCAGGCGGCGCGAAGTCGCATGGATCGATGTTCCAGATCACGGGTTCGATCGGTTCTTCGGCATTTCCATCGCGTGTGTTTAAAGGGATGCGGATGTCGGGACACATGGGAAATACGCGCATCACGACGCGCAACCTGCGGATTCTGGGCGTCGATAAAGACGACAATCTGCTGGTGGTAGAAGGCAGCGTTCCGGGGCCGAATGGCGGATACCTCATTATTAATAAGGCTAAGAAGCCGCCTAGAGAGCGCCGTGGATTTGCGGGTTCGGCGACAGTCGATCCGTTGAAGGCAGCGAAGAGAGCGGCGAAGAAGGGCTAAACCAGTGATCAGTGGCCAGTGGCCAGTGGTCAGAAAAGCTAAAGACGATATGGCAACTATCGATGTACACAATCTGAGCGGGGCGAAGGTCGGGACGATTGATTTGGCCGACGAGGTTTTCGGCGCGGTCAACGAAGACCTGCTCTGGGAAGCGGTGACGCATTATCGCGCCGCTGGCCGCGCGGGCACGCACGCTACGAAAAACCGCTGGCGGGTTTCCGGTTCGGGCAAGAAGCTTTGGAAGCAGAAGGGAACGGGGCGGGCGCGTATTGGCTCGATCCGGTCTCCACTGTGGCGGCATGGCGGCACGGTTCATGGACCGCAACCGCGCTCCTATGACTATGCTTTCCCGAAGAAGAAGCTGCTGGGCGCGCTGCGTTCGGCGCTGGCGGCGAAGTTTGCCGACGGGAAACTGATCGTGGTGAATTCGTTTGAGATCAAAGAGCCGAAGACGAAGGCGTTTACGGAAGCTCTGGGAAAGCTCAAGGTCGAGGGGACAACTCTACTGGTCGATGTTTCGAGCGTGGAGAACAAGAACCTGGAGCTGAGTTCGCGCAACATTCAGGGCCTCGCACTGGTGAAGGCGAACGAAGTGCATCCGTATCACATAATGCGCTACACGCACGTGATCTTCGCGCAGCCGGCGCTGGAAAGGCTGCAGGACTCGCTGAGGAAGACATCGTCACGCCGCGACCACGCGGCCGAGCCGGCAGCCGAGAAGAAGAAGCCAGCGCGGCGTTCGCGTAAGGCGGAGGTGGCCTGATGAAATCCGCATATCAGATCATTCAAAAGCCGGTAATCACGGAAAAGGGCCTGGGCATTAAGGAAACCCAGAACACTCTGGTGTTCCAGGTTGCGCCCAAGGCGACGAAGACCGAGATCAAACAAGCTGTGCAGGCGATCTTCAAAGTGAAAGTCGCTTCGGTGCGCACGGCGAATTATCCGGGCAAGGAGCGGCGGCGGGGCAAGTTTTCCGGCTACCGTCCGGACTGGAAAAAGGCGTACGTACGTTTGAAGACCGGCGAGAAGATGCCGGAGTACGCACAGAATCTGTAAAACAGCTATCAGCCGTCAGCCATCAGTGAAAACGGCGACGGAAAACTGAGAGCTGAGAGTTGAGAGCTAGATATGGCAATCAAGACATACAGACCGACGACGCAGACGCTGCGCTACCGCACGCATTTGACGACCGACGACATCACGTCGACGAAGCCGCACAAGCCGCTGGTGGAAGGCAAGATACGGTCCGGCGGGCGGCGCAATTCCGGCGACACGACCATGCGGTTTCGTGGCGGCGGCAATAAGCGCAAGCTGCGCCTGATCGATTTCAAGCGCGACAAGCACGGCATTCCGGCGACGGTGGTCACGATCGAATACGATCCCGGCCGCTCGGCGCGAATTGCGCTGCTGAGCTATGCCGACGGTGAGAAGCGCTACATCGTGCAGCCCGATGGATTGAAAGTCGGGCAGAAGATTTTGAGTGGTCCCGAGGCCGACATTCTGGTGGGGAACGCGCTGCCGTTGCGCAATATTCCTCCCGGCACAACGATTCACAACCTGGAACTAAAGCCGGGCAAGGGCGCGCAGATGGTGCGTTCGGCGGGCGGTTCGGCGCAGTTGGTCGCAAAAGAAGGCGACTACGGCCTAGTGAAGCTGCCTTCGGGCGAAACCAGAAAAATTCTGCTGGACTGCCTGGCGACAATCGGGCAAGTCGGCAATGTGGATCACGAAAACGTGACCTGGGGCAAAGCGGGACGCACGCGCTGGGTGGGCAAGCGTCCGCATAACCGCGGTGTTTCGATGAACCCGGTCGACCATCCGCACGGCGGCGGCGAAGGAAAGACTTCTGGCGGTCGGCATCCTGTAACGCCGTGGGGCCAGCCGACGCGCGGCTATAAGACGCGGAACAACAAGCGCACGGACACGTTCATTGTGAGCCGCAGGAAGAAGAGTTAGGTAACAGGCTTGTAGCGACAAAGACTACGAGTTACAAAATTTCACAGGTTTCAGAGTTACGAGGAAGCACCAGAGACCCGGTTTGGATTTACTGAGAACCGGGAACTGAGAACTGAGAACTGACTTATGGCACGTTCGACAAAAAAGGGGCCGTTTATCGATCAGCATCTGGCGTTGCGGATCGAAGGCATGAATGCGCGCAATGAGAAGAAAGTGCAGCGGACATGGTCGCGGCGCTCGACGATTATCCCGGAGATGGTGGGGCACACGATCGCGGTGCATAACGGAAAGAAATTCATTCCGGTGTATGTGACCGAGAACATGGTGGGGCACAAGCTGGGAGAGTTCAGCTTTACGCGCCAGTTCAAGGGACACTCGATGAAGGCGGCGACCGAAACAGCCGCGAAACCGGCGGGCATACCCGGCGGGCCGGGGGCAATTACTCCGTCTGCGCCGTCTGCGCCGAAGGCATAAAAACAGCTTCGAGCTACGAGCCGTGAGCTACGAGCTAAAGGCAAAAAACGATTATGGAATTTCGAGCTGAAGCACGATACATGCGAGTTTCGCCGCAGAAGGCGCGGCTGGTGCTGGATTTGATCCGCGGGCGCCGCGTTGAAGAAGCGCGCAATACGCTGGCGTTCACCAAGAAGCGCGTGGCCGCGACGGTCGCCAAGCTGCTGCAGTCGGCCATCGACAACGCGAATTTTCTGAGCGGCGAAAAAGGCCTGGATGTCGACGTCGACAATCTGTACGTGAAGCACACAGCGGCGAACGATGGGCCTCGAATGAAGCGCGTTCGGCCGGCGCCGATGGGCCGTGCGTTTCGCTATGTGCGGCGGATTGCGCACATTGAGATTGTGCTCGCCGAACGCACCCGGAACGGCGATTCAGTCGCGCATACGGCAGGCGAGGGAACGAAGACGGTGTCTCCGGCAAAGCCAAAGGCTAAGGCTAAGGCACCGGCAAAAAAGAAGGCAGTCGCAAAAAAGGCGACGGCAAAGAAGTAGAACGGTCGCTGGCTGGCAGTCGTTAGTCGTTTGGGAACTTGGGTTGCTAACGACCAATGGCTAAGGACGAACGACTGAAAAGGTTTTAGGAGCAACTATGGGACAAAAAGTCCATCCTTACGGTTTTCGGCTCGGCTACACCAAGCCGTGGAAGTCGCGCTGGTTTGTCGAGCGCGACTACGACAAGCTGCTGCTTGAAGACGTCAAGCTGAAGGCCGAGCTGAAGGACAAGCTGAAGTCGGCGGGTGTGAGCTCGGTCGAGATCGAGCGTCCGGGCAATAAGCTGCGCATCATTATCAAGACGGCGCGGCCGGGAATCATCATTGGCCGTAAAGGCGCGGAAATCGACAAGCTGAAGCAGGAACTGCAGAAGCGGACCTCGCGTGAGGTGCACGTCGATATTCAAGAAGTGCACAAGCCGGAGCTCGATGCGCAACTGGTGTCGGAATCGATTGCGCTGCAGCTCGAGAAGCGCGTGGGATTCCGCCGCGCGATGCGGAAGTCGGTGGATTCGGCGCTGCGTTTTGGCTGTAAGGGGATTAAGGTTCGCGTGAGCGGCCGGCTGAATGGCAACGAAATCGCGCGCTCGGAATGGTATTTGCAGGGCCGTCTGCCGCTGCACACGCTGCGCGCGGATATCGATTACGGATTCACCGAAGCGCGCACGACGTATGGCGTGATCGGCGTGAAGTGCTGGGTTTATAAAGGCGAGATTCTGCCGACCAAGAAGCGCGAAGCGACGCCGGCGAGGGAAGTGCCGACAACCGGAGCTTTTTAAAGTCAGAGGTCAGAAGTAAGAGGTCAGAGGTGAAAAGCCGTAAGGTTTTGAGCTCTTGCTGAGAACTGACAACTGAGAACTGAGAACTGATTTTATGTTGATGCCGAAAAAAGTTAAGTACCGCAAGCAGCAGCGCGGGCGCATGACCGGGAAGGCCTGGCGCGGGTCGGAACTCGCGTTCGGCCAGTATGGGCTGAAAGTGCTGGAGCCGGGCTGGATTACCGACCGGCAGATCGAAGCAAGCCGCGTGGCTATGACGCGTTTTGTGAAGCGCGGCGGCAAAATTTGGATCCGGCTGTTTCCGGATAAGCCAGTCACCAAGAAGCCTGCCGAAACCCGTATGGGCAAGGGCAAGGGCGCTCCCGATCACTGGGTTGCCGTGGTG
>JBAVYO010000001.1:0-6682 GCA_049698855.1 Terriglobales bacterium | reverse complement strand
CCCTATGGCCTAGCCTTCATCAACGCAGTAACCCAATAACAGCAATTCGATTTCGGCGCCGCAGCGGGGAAAAATCCCGATGCGGCGCCGGACGAATGTGTACGGTTTCTTGCCCAGCTGTGGGAATTTCGCCGGCCAGTGTAGTTTGGCCAACGCTTCTTCGCCTCCCCATTCACCTGATTTTCTCCATTAAATCTTTGTTCCCCATATGCTTGTCGAGCACTGACAAATGTTGTCTGTCTACGTCGCATTTCAAACTGACACGCGAGTAATCCAGTATCGACCGTATTTCCAAAGCCGGCGTTAACGGGCATGATCGTCATGCTTGGGCCCGAACTTCTTCCCCTGTGCGCAAGACAGTTGGGTTACGGCTAAATCGAAATGGCTATGGAGAACGTTATGATTTCCGCTTACAGCTCAACTGACTGGAAAGGTTGTTACACTGCAGCTCTCTTTCAGGACGACGCGGCCAAAATTCCCACGCTCGTTGCGCGGGCAGAATCCGAGATTGTCGCGCGCGCGCGGACGCTTTTTGAGTCGCCCATCGATAACGGACCAGAAATCCGAGCGCTGGATAACGCCTTGCGCATGCTTCAGGTGTTGAAAAGTTGTATCCGTGGAAAAACCAGTGAAAGCAGGCCCGTTTAGGGGCAGGAAGCATTGGATTGTGCCGCTCGCCCCGGCCCGCCGATACGTGTCGCTAGCCGCAGGAATTAGAAACAGGCCTTTCTCGGAGTTCTCTCGAAGAGTCCACTAATTCCTCAAATTCAGACCAGCCAAAGCGATACGTGGTGTTCTCAGCGTTCTTGAAGTAGTTTTTCTTTTGCTGCAAATACGAGAGCCAGAGCTGCCCCAATGCCCATGTACGTACTTGCCAAGATCGCGACCCACATTCCATAGCCCTATATACGCCTTCAATCCTGCTGTTTGCGCGGTCCAGGCAGAGACGGCTCGATCGGATGCTCGATCTGAAAAGTCTCGTTTTTTGTGTGCGCGGTCTTTTGTTTGAGATTTGCCGCGAGACTGATTCTGGCTGCGGAATCGCGCGCTAACTGTGCGATGCTTGCGCTCGCCAGCATCTGCTTTAGCGCATCCTGCGCCCGGTTCCAGACGGGATGCGCCCCGCACCACGATTTCCGGCAGCAGGAGGATTCGCCCGGCAAACACAGATTGATCTGCAACGGGCCTTCCATCATTTCGACCACGTGCAGCAACGAAATTTCTTCTGGCGGAATGGCGAGTTGGAACCCGCCGCCAGCGCCGCGATACGACGTCACCAGCCCGTGCTGCACCAGTTGCTGAAGAATTTTCGAAACAAAACTCTCGGGAGCGTTGATTCCACGCGCCAACTCCGGCGCAGCCAGTCGTGTTGCTTCCGGCAAAATCGCCAGGTGAATCATGATCCGTACCGCGTAATCCGTGGCGCGAGTGAGCTGCATGAAATTTCCCAACGCGGACTGCTATTGTCCAAATTCAGACCACAGTAGAATGCGAACGCGCGTGGCCAGTCTGTGATGAATGGCACGTACGTGCGTGACCTTTTCGAAGGGGCGAGCGCGCCAGTTGTTGAAAGCGAGATTGGGGGCGATATTGAGCGGAGGCGTAACCACTGACGCCAAGACTTCGCTTAATGTCACCGTACGTCAGCTGTGGTGAACTAGCTCCCGCTAGATGTTGACTTGAAGACTTGAAGGAGTTTCAAGTCGCTGGTGCCGGGAGGGGGAGTCGAACCCCCAAGACCCGAAGGTCGGCGGATTTTGAGTCCGCTGCGTCTGCCAGTTCCGCCATCCCGGCTTAGGATGGAAGTCCTTGAGAATTCTAGCTTAGTTCACGGGATCGCTTTTGTCATTTGCACCGTCTTTGGTGCGGACTATGGCTGCTCTATGGTTGTTCTCGGCTTGCACGATCTCGCGTTGGTGCTCTTTCGAAGCAGCGACTTCAGTAGCCAATCCCGACGGGTAATACCCTGGTCCCCACAAAAACGTACCGCCCCAATTAATTGGGATATCCGTAATATCCCAGGTATGCTGCCTCGTGCTGCTCAGACTACTTCTGAAAATTCCATCCCCCGTTAGCCATCCGAAGCACCCGGCGGGACAAGTCTTCAATGAAACTCTAAAGACAGGCTCTGCGAGCCCAATTGGAGCAGTCTCCTTTCTTGAGCGTTGTCTCTCTGATGCTACAGCGATCCGCGACAGCGACGCCAGTTCCGGTCACGAGTTTCGCCAGCGCGTCCAGTCGTTGGCGATGAGAGGTTACTCCCAGAATCGCCGCTTCCGATCGAGGTGAAGATGCTCCGCCTTAGCCGACGATCGATCCAGGAGTAGGCATAGAACGGTCAATCCCTTGTCAGGGATTTCGGGAACTTGAGACAGGCGGCGATTCGTTCACGGCTCTTCAATACGTGCCGGAGGTTCGAATCCACTTTCCTCCGCCACGCAGTCTGAAGTGCAGTCGAATTCTCCACTGGCTCTCTGAGAAACGCGCGAAAAGCCCGCCAATTCGCGGTCTCCACGCTTCGAACTGCACTACAGAGAAAGAACTAGCAAATACGAAGTGGCCTTTCGGCTCCGGTTTTCTCTTACGGACACGTTGGCAGTCCGGTTTCCTTGATCGCGCGCGGTGAATGGAACGCGATCAGAAATCCATGAATTCGCCAGTCGGCCTCACTGCACAGCATGGATCGACAGTTCGCGGGCGAGCCGCGTCAGGTTCGGAGATTCCATTCGCACCTCTTTGAGAATCGGTATAGCGGGGTCCGCATTCTTTTCACAGGGCAAAGAATTCCTTGGGCTTGAACTATTGAAGCCGGCGATACTCCTGTTTGGCTTGCGCAAGGATTGGGATGTTCGCGTCCGCGTCCCGCCACAGCGAGAAGAAATCTTGATAGGCGGAGCGCGCCTTGGCGAGGGCGTCCGACCGCTCGAGTGTTCGATCGGAGTGCTGCTGCGTACCCGGTTTTACGACGACGGGCACAACTGGGATTCCAGCCTCCATCGCATACGCCCGGCCTAGACCGAGATGCGCCAGCGCCCCCAGAAGGTAGTTTCCAGCTAGGCCGGGGTGATCGAGGATTTTCTGAAACTCCGCCTGCGCTTTGTCGGGAAGGCCGGTTGCCAGATAGGCCTTACCTCGCAGATAAACGGGATAGAGCAGTTCGGTGGTGACAGTCTGCGGCGAAGCCAATTCGTAGCGCTTCGTTTGTTCGAGATCCTCGATGGCCTGTGTAGGATTTTTGCGATGCAATTCGACAGCAGCCCGAATTGTTGGCAACCAGTATTCGTTTATTAACGTGTCCAATGGAAAACGCTGGTTCAAATTGCGAACAACCGCTAGTGCTATTTTTTCGTCTCCGGCTTGCGCGTAAGCAAGGCCACGGAAAATTTCAACTTCCTGCCCGTAGTGATACGCAAGCGAGGTGTTGATCAGCCTTAACGCTGCATCGTGATAACCGAATTGTGCTTCCCGCAGCGCGCCCACCGCCGCATAAGCGAGCGCACCCTCTTCCATGCCGTCATGGCGAGCCGATTTTATCGCCCTCCCGGTGAACTCCCGAGCTTTGACGAGGTGGCCCCGATAGGCCTCGGTATCGGCTTGCAATGCGAGCAGCCAGCTCTCGATAGTTGGTTTGCCCGTTGTCGCAGCAACCTGCTTCTCCATCTCTCCTTCATCGCCGCGAAAGAATGCCAATTGGTAACGAATGCCCGGAAAATAGAGGTACTCCGCTTTGTGAGCCTTAGCTTCGGAGAGGACAGCTTCGGCTTTGTCGAACTGGTTCAGATTGATGTATGCACACGCCAATTGGCCGTAAATCTCGCCGAGGTAGATGCCGGCACGCGAGGCCTCCAGTCCCTGATTCACCGCTTGCTCGTATTGCCCAAGGTTCTGATAGAGAAGGCCTAGGTTATCGTAAGTGTTGCTGTTACGGGGAAAGGTCTGTTGCCATAGCCGGTTTACTTCAATCTCCTTTTCGGCTTGCCCGGTGACAAACTGGTAATAATGAGATTCGATATAAAACTTCTCCTGCTGACTGACCAGGTCGCGAAGTTCGTATGCTTTCGTCAGCGCAGCGGTACCTGGACTGGGATCGGAAGAAGTAAGGGTGTACGAGATTCCCAGAACCGCATATGCCATTGCAAAATTCCGATCAAGTTCAATGGCACGTTTCAAAAAAGGAATAGCACGGGAGAGGCCTTCTGAGTTTCCCACTGCGACGCCCAAGCTATAAGCGTGCAGTGCATCCAATGATGGGGTTGTCGCCTCTTCGACCGGAGTGTCGTATTTCTGAATCGTCGCCAAGGACTCTCCCAGCCGCACCCGCAGTTTCGTAGTGGCATCGCCTAAGGCCCGTAACACCTTTTCATGGCTCTCGGCTTCCGCCTCTTCGGTGCCCACTGCCTCCCCGGTCTGGCAGTTCACTGCCTGTAGCAGAACCACGTAGTGGTTACCCAGGCCGGAGATCGATCCACCCACGTATACCTTTCCTCCGATCCGCAAGCACACTTCCCGCACCACGTCAGGCGTGAGCTTTGTATCTTGCGAACGCCCCATGTAGCCGAGCGCCTGCCGAGCCTTTTCATCGGAGAGCACGTTGATGAACGGCGACTGTTCCAGTTGGGCCCGTAGCGCCTGCTTCAGAGTACCGTCAAAAATGGTCTCACCAGTTGTGTTATTGAAGTCGGCGAGCACCAATGTGTCCTGTGCTGTAAGGGCAGAGGATGGCCGTCGGCGAAAATGGAAGTAACCCACAAAAGAGATAGCAACCAAGAGAACTGTCGCTGTTGCCAGTTTCAGCGGCCAACGATTGCGAGCTTGGGAAACATGTACCGCGCTCTCGACAGAATCCATTTTCAGGTGCTTAAGGTCGTCGCGTAGCTCGGCCGCCGTTTGGTACCGCAGTGCACGATCCTTACTCAGGGCTTTGTCGATGATCCGGCCCAGTTCTCCAGGCAGGTCGGTATTGAGCGCAGCGGGTGAAACGGGTGTCGCCTCCAGGATGCCGTCCGAGACTGCCGCTGCTGTTTCACCACTGAATGGCAACTGACCGGTAGCCATTTCGTAAAGCACAACTCCAAATGAAAACAGGTCGGTTCGGGCGTCGAGTTCTTTTCCCAGAATCTGTTCGGGCGACATGTAAAAAGCTGTTCCCAGAAATCGCCCGGTACGACTGGGTGCGGATTCTGATAAACGGCCTGCCGGCACATCATCCATCGGCATGGACGGCGGGGATACTTCGGCGATGGGGCCGTGGGAAACCAATTTGGCCAGACCAAAATCCAGAATCTTAGCCTCGCCGCTGTCCGTGACGAAAATGTTCGCTGGCTTGATATCGCGATGGATGATCCCTGTGCTGTGTGCCGCGTTGAGCGCGCTGGCGATTTGGATGCCGAGATCAAGAATTCGTTCCACGCTTAGAGGCTTGCCGCCTATTTCTTGCTTCAGTGTGCGCCCCGTCAGGAATTGCATGACGATGAACGGATGGCCTTCGTACTGATCAACCTCGTACACGGTACAGATATTCGGGTGATCGAGGGCGGAGGAAGCGCGGGCCTCGTTTAAAGCCCGCTCCAAGGTCGAATGGTCGTATTGCACCCCCGGCAGAAGAACCTTCCCTGAACTGAAGTCCGGGGAGACTGGAGAAAGAAACTTGAGCGCGACCAGCCGGTTCAGCTTGGTGTCTTCCGCTTTGTAGACCACACCCATGCCGCCCGAATCCAGTTTTTCGAGGACACGGTAACGGGAACCGTTCTTGCTAAATGCGCAGAAATCCAGTTCGCTGAGATTGTCTCTTCGGGCCAAATCCTCCGCCAGCGATTTGGCGGCGAACTCCATCGCGGGCAACTCGATAAAGTCCTCGGATTCCTTTTTGCATGCGAGCAACGATTCCACTTCCCAGCGCAACTCATCGTCCGGGCCGCAGGCCTCCGCTATGAAGCGATGTCGCTCGCTTTCTTCGCGTTCCGAGGCAGCGAGGCACAATTCCTTGATCTGCTGCCAACGATCACTTTCCACTTTTCTTCCCTCTTTTTAGCTCGCGTACAAGCCAAAGCTTGGCAGACTCCCACTCCCTCTTGACAGTGGCTTCTGAAATGGCCAACGCCTGCGCCGTTTCTTTGACGCTGAACCCGCCAAAGAATCGGAGTTGAACGACCTGACTCATCCGCTCGTCAAATGCCGCCAGATCGTTCAATGCATCGTCCAGCGCGATCAGTACACCGCTTGGATCGCGACGCTCCTGAACACCTGGCGATGATTTATCTCTATCAACATGACTGGGAGGCCGCCGAAACTCAGATACAAAAGTTGAAACAAATGGGAAGTAAAGAATGGGCCACGTGGCTGATGGGCTTTTCCCAATTTCTCCAAGGAAAGCCGGAAGATGGATTGAACACCATTGCGACCCTCGAAAGAGCTGCTTCAGACGACTGGAAGAGCCGCAGTTGGACCTATGAGGCCGCCATGCTGGGAGAGCTCGGTGAGTATCAAAAGGCCATCTTGGTGATAAAGCGTGGAATCGCGTTCGACTCTGCGCACGGTTTCACGATTTCGGAAGCTGATAAGCATGTGCAATTAGCATACATCTTGTTCCGGGATGGGCAGTTGCGGGATGCAGGCCTGACCGCCTCGAAGGCCATCGATTTAGATAAGAGTCCGAACCATATAATGGCGGCTGGATTACTAC